>JAEYUK010000038.1 GCA_023432655.1 Pseudomonadota bacterium
AATGTATGCCGTAGTCGCTGGAGAAAATATCAAATTTAAAAAATCTTTGAAGCTCTGGGATAAATTTCAACTGGAGACCCAGAATATTGGTTTTGATGAAAAATATTTTTTTGTTCGCCAAAAGTTCTTTTTAAGAGGGGAAATCATGGCCATTGGGCTGGTAAAGATTCGCTTTTTGAAGCAGGGAGGCGGTCCTGTTTCTCCTCACGAAGTCATGCAAAAACTAGGCGACCATAATCTTCCAAAAGCATCTGACCTAGGAGAAGAGTGGTTTAATATGGATCGTCAGTACTTAATCTAAAAATGTAATGTGTGATTTATGTGAAGATTTTGTCAGGACTTAGTTTCGAGTTAAAAACAAATTCTTACTGAGAAGTTTGAAATTAACCGGGAAAATTCAAAATCCCAGAATGAAAATTCCATTTATCCTTTAAAAGTCAGTTCTCAAATCCTTAAGTTAAGTTTAAGTCAACTTCAGTTGGCCTCTTTGTTAAAAATTTCAGGCGTCACTTGAAACTTAACAATGGAGGTATTTTAAGTGAAAAAACTAGCATTGTCTCTGTGCCTACTGACTATGGGAGCGGCACACGCTTCTGAAGCTGTTGTTCTGGAAACCCCTGACTTCTTTATCCATGGAAAAGCTGTGGCCCGCTTTGAAGTGAATAAGGAGCTTGGACGGGCCTGGGTTGTTATGGACATCACTGAGAATGCTCGGGGGCCGCGAAGAGATCAATACACCAGATCTATTCGTGAGCTTGTACCAGGTCTAAGTTATGATTCCGCTTCGAGAACGATTGTCTATGATAAAGACGGCGCTCTTCATGAATGTGCAAAAGTAACTTCGCGAGGTCGATCAATCTTCCGCTATGACAAGATCACTCCGCTTAATTGCTCTCTTAAAGTAAAGAAAGCAAAGAAAGCGGTTGATGACGGTTTTCGCGTCCGTCACCAATCTGTGATGCAAGCAGTTTTAACTTATTAATTTTAACACCTAGGGGTTCTCAATGAAAAAGCTCGCACTTTCTCTTTCCTTATTTGTTATGGCCTCCGCTCATGCTGCCTCAATGGTTGTCCTAGAAATTCCAACATCTCATTGGACTACCGGTAACGAAACTGTTTTTGAAGTTAATAAGTCCCAGGGGCGCGCATGGGTTGCTCTCTTTGCTCAACAGGGTAGAAGAAACGATCGAGTCTATCAGGAACATCGTGCTCGGGTTCCTGGTTTATACTTTGATTCAACGTCATCTAAAATCATGTTGGAAAAAGATGGCGCCCTTATTGAATGCGCGAACGTAAGAACCAGAGGGAGATCAATCTTTCGACATGACAAGATCACTCCCACTGGATGTCAGTTACAAGTGAAGAGAGTGAAAAAACAAGTCGATGATGGTTATCGTGGTTACAGAGTTGATATGACTCAAGTTCATCTTATTACGAGGTAAGACGAAAAAGATGATGTGTACATCTTGTACACATCATCTTTCTGCAATTTAAATGTTTGCCGTGTAATCGTTGCTACAAAATCTTCCTTAATAGTTTGTTCAAATATCATTAAGAGACTTCAGAACTCTTCTTTTTCAAAATCTCCTTTGTTAGTTTGCCGTTTCTATTAATTCCATACGAGGAGAATTTATGAAAATGTTAGCTCTTGTCTTGTCTCTCATGGTTGGTCAGGTTTACGCAGGCTCTGTTGAGGTTTTAAAAGTGAAACATGATTTTAGAAATGCAGATGCAAAATCTTCCTTTTATATTAAGTATGGTTCCAGCGAAGTGAGCATTCTGACTCAGGTTAAAGAAATGATTGAATATGGAGACCGAAATTACGTGACTAACTATCACTACACCAAACTTCCAGGCCTTCATTATGATTCTAATAATCAGGAAATCATTTATTCAGCGGAGAATGGTGAGACGGTGGTTTGCGCTAAAGTTGTACCTCGTGGAGTTTCTGTATTCCGTCATAACCGAATTTATAATCAGGACTGCCGCTTTAAAACTAAAACGAACTTCACCACCGTTAGAGTTTCATTAGAGTATTAAGTTTTGCTTTTAACTCATGGTGGATGTTTCCCATCCACCATGTATAATAGCTGGCATGAAACCCATTTCCATTAACTATCCCACACACATCCAGCAAAGAAAGTTAGGCGATAAACTCTATGTCCTGGAAACAATCCGTAATTTAGACGAAGCCATTGATCTTATTTGTGAGGCCATGACACCGGAAGAGCAGTTGGATCCCTTTGCTGAAGACCTTTGTCCTTACTTTGGTATCCTGTGGTCTTCCTCCGAAGCTTTATCACAGCACCTTATTTTGAATCCGGAACTAGTAAAGAATAAACGGGTATTGGAGCTTGGTTGCGGCCTGGGTCTTCCCTCACTCGTGGCCACTCACCTAGGCGGAGCCGTTCTGGCCACAGACTTCCATCCTGATGTAGAGCTTTACTTCAAAAGAAACGGACGCCATTCATCGATAGATTGCGCCTATCAGCGATTAAATTGGCGTGAGGACGGAGAGGATATTGGACTCTTTGATATCGTCATGGGGTCAGACATCCTTTATGAATCTAAACATCCTCAAGAAGTAGCTGCGGGACTTATTAAGTTTTTAAAACCGGGTGGAACCATTCTTTTAGCAGACCCCGGCAGAAGCTATCTCCAGCGCTTCATTGAAGCAATGAAGGTATTAGGCTACCGGGATGATATGACTATCATGAGTGCTGCAGGCAAAGATCATTTTATGGTGAAGTTTAGTCAAGCCGAAGCAATTAGTTGATGTACTGAGTGAAGTAGTAAAGACTAAAGGCCATGGCCATAATGGTAAATTTTAAAATCATTTTCTCCTCCTTGAGAAAAATCAAATACTCGTTCATTCTAGCGTTATGTAATAGATTCTCTCAAGTGGAAAAACTTTAAGATTACACTGATTAATCTAGTCAGTTATGGGTATTTTACCGAGCACCCGTAAGCCTTCGTTGTTGGAGTGGGGATAGGTTTATCTTCAAGAATGGCATCTAAAGCAAGGCCGACGAAGTTTCGAGCACCTTTAATCGATTTTTGATCCGTGTCTGCCCGGTCATCAATAGCACCCTGGTAAACGAGTTTCCCTTCCGGATTAATGATGTACATATGAGGTGTGGTTTTTGCTTCATATAACATTCCAACTTTACCGGTTGGATCTAAAAGGATATGGGCAGCTTCTGATTTATATTTTTCTTTCTCCTGTTGGGCACCTTTTTCATCTACATGTCCTTGCTTTCCAGGTGCGGAAGAGATCACTGAGGCCCATACTATCCCCTTGGCCTTGTATTTTTTTTGCAAGGCTTGCATATTCCCAGAATCATAGTGCTTTCTGACAAAAGGACAGCCGTGATTAAGCCATTCGAGCACTACAATTTTTCCTCGATGGTCTTTCAAATTGAAGTTTTGCAAAGAGAAATCAGGGGCCAGGCTCCCAGTGGTGAGTGAGAAGGCCTTGAAAGTAAAAAATACAGAAGTGAATACGAGAAGTGTTTTCATGAGAGTATTATCTCCTGTTTCCCTTTTTTTACTAGAATACGGCGCATTATTTTTTCGTTTTTAAAGACATAATTAAAATTTTTTAGCTATAGTAAGACGGTAATTTAATTGAAGAACTAGGAGTTTTTGTGGGTCGTAAATGGAACAACATTAAAATGAAAAAAGCTGCTCAGGACAAGCAGCGTTCACAAAGTTATACCAAAGTGCTTAGGGAGATTTTAATGGCCGTAAAAAACGCCGGTCATGCTGAAGTTGAAGCCAACTTCGCCCTTAAAATTGCCCTGGCCAAGGCCCGCGAGTTTAACGTTCCAAAAGACAATGTAGATAAGGCCATTAAAAAAGGCTTAGGACAAGATGGAGCTCAGATTGAGGAGATTAACTATGAAGGTTATGGTCTCGATGGGGTGGCAGTTTTTATTGAGGCCGCGACCGATAATCCAACTCGTACCGTAAGTAATATTCGTTCGTATTTTAATAAATACGGTGGAAGCTTGGGGACTCCTGGATGTCTTCAGTTCGTATTTGAGCGTAAGGCCACGTTTACGATTAATGAAGAGAACATGAA
>JAEYUK010000292.1 GCA_023432655.1 Pseudomonadota bacterium
GTGCAAAACCATCCGGAGTAATGGCCGGGTGGCGTGCAAGACCGCCATACATATTGACAATCCATCCACCTAAACGAGTGGCGCTGGCATTAACGGTGGCATCATTCCACTTACGAAGGATCGTTAAACGGCCACCCATTTCAGAAACGATAGGAGCATAGATGGTTTCAAGCTTATCAATAACTGAATTAAACTCAGCTTCAGAAATCCCAGTCCTGTTTTTTGCATCTTCTGGAATGGATAGATTGTTATCCGGAAGAAATCCACCTTTACCATCTTCAGTGCAGGCAAAAACTGATCCGGAAGAAGCAAGGGCAAGTGTGAGTGCGAGTGTTAGAATTTTCATAAAATCTCCTTGAATCCCGTTATAAAAAAAAAGGCCGGGCGGACCCGGCCATGATTTAGAAATTATTGAACAGAAGGCTTGAACCAGCAAAGTGGACGAAGACCAGTTTCAAAACCAAGAGAGCCGTGACATGTGCCAGTGACTTCTGAACTAGATGTTACATCTTCGTTCAATGAAGCCGTACACAGTGAACCTTGGAAATAGGTATCCAAGCGGCACTGGTAAGCTGGGTGATTATCATCAGTACGAGTTACGACTTTGGTATCAGGAGTATCAAACTTTGGTTCTACAGTGGCATCTCTAAGGGCCTTGAAAAGACGAGCAACTGACATACCGGCCATACCGCCACGAATACACATCGCTACATCGTCATTAAAAACGTGCTGTCTTCCGCAAGCTTCAGAAAGGGCCTTTGGAACATCCATTCTGCTTACGATTTCAGCATTATTATCATTAAGCCACGCTTTACGAAGACACTTTAAGTTAGCAAAGTAATCAGCTTGACCTTCATTAGAGGCCCATGGAGAAGACCATGGAGATACTTTTCTAGGAGCGCCACCGATGTGGTGACCAATTTCATGACAAACAACAAGGGCGAAGCCGTCAGGAGTGATCGTCTCATGTCGGGCAAGTCCACCAAACATGGATACACGCCAAGTTTTACCAAGTTGTTGAGCGTAAGCGTTTACCGTTCCATCTTCCCAGTTACGAACGACATCGAGCTTTCCACCATAGTTAGAAACAATCGGAGCATATACTGACTCAACCTGGTCGATCACAGCGTGAAACTGCTCCTCAGTAATACCACCGGTTCTTTTTTCGTGAACTGAGATTTTTAGATTATGTTCAGGAACAAATCCTTCAGATCCATCCGGAGTACAGGCAATTGATGGGATGGCCGTAATTAAAGTGGCCAAGAGCAATCCTTGCTTAAAACATTTCATTTCTTTTCTCCTTAAAAGTATGAACTTTCGTCTTCACACAATTCTGACAAAGTAGGAATTATTTTCCTATCAGTAAAAACAGAGTGTAAGATTTTGTTGGTTAGACCAAATTGGTCACCTATTTTAAGAAGAGGGTGTGCTGACTATGAAAATCAGCACACCTTAAGAATGAAAATGATGATTAAAGTGCTGGTTTGAACCAACAACGTGGACGAAGGCCAATCCCGTGGCCAGTAGATCCATGACAAGAACCGGAGACTTCGTCTTGCTGACCAATCTCTTCGTTGAAAGATTTTTCACAAAGGGCCCCTTGAAAATAAGTATCAAGGCGACATTGTGTAGCAGGGTGACTGTCACTGGTTTTAGTCACTTCTTTTGGATCAGGAGTATCAAAACTTGGTTGCTTAGACTGCCAACTTAGGGCCGCGAACAATTTTGCTACCGAAAGACCGGCCATACCACCGCGAACACAGAGAGAGCGATCCGCCTCACTTCCCCACTCCTTATTACAAGAAGCAGTTAGTGTTGCCGGCACATCCATCTCTCTTACAATGCTTGCATTGTCTTCAGACTGCCAGACTCTTCTTAAACATTTTAATGTCGCAAAGTAGTCGGCCTGTCCTTCATTAGAAGCCCAATCCCCACCGCCGTAACGAGGGGCCCCTCCGATGTGGTGGCCAATCTCATGACAAACTACCAGCGCAAAGCCGTCTGGAGTAATGGTTCTATGGCGGGCCAGACCTCCGAACATCGACACTCTCCAAACCTTCCCAACTTGTTGAGCATAAGCATTCACAGTTCCGTCGGTCCAACGGCGAACGACTTCAAGTTGACCGCCATATTCTGAAACAATGGGAGAATAAATCCCTTCCACTTGGTCGATTACGGAATTAAATTGTTCTTCAGTAATCCCCGTAAGGTTTTTAGTATCAACTGGAATATGGAGTGAATTTTCAGGAACAAATCCTTCACTGCCGTCTTGAGTGCAAGTGAGTGCAGGAAGTGACGTCAATAGAGTTGCTAACAACAATCCTTGCGATAGTTTCTTCATTAATCCTCCTTGATTAATTTTTAACTATATCTATGGTTGCACAAACCGGATTAAGTTCCAGTGATCTTGCATCAATGTAAGAAGATGTTAAAAAGTCTCTAAAAGAAAATACCAGAGGCTTAAAGTTATGACAGAGACTGGAACGCCAACTCCAACCATCATGCCTGCTAGCCGCGGCCGCAAATTATGAGATGCGGCCAGAATACTACCAGTGATCATAGGCGCCATGGCCGCTTCCATGACAATGACTTGTAAGATTTTTTTCTCAGTTCCTAAGAAATAATACACCACTAATACGATGAGCGGAGCAAGAATGAGCTTATAGGATAACCCGGTTACAAGGTACTTCAACTCCTGGTGGATATCGTCCCATCGAAGCTGGAGGCCGACAGAGATAAGTGCCATCGGAGTTAAAAGATTCGCTAGCGGTTGAAGAACAGCGCGAGTTGTTTCATCCGGACGCCAGCCCAGAAGCCCTCCCAGAGTCCCTACCATAAAGGCGATAAAAGGAGGGAAGACGAGAATCCTTTTGAAGAGAATTCTTTTTTTCATGTGACCTGAGGAATAAGTCACAGCAATCCACACACCAATACTAGAGACAATGAGAAAACTTCCCATTTGATCTAAAACAATGGCCGTTTTTAAGGCCTCTGCTCCATAGAGAGCACTGATCACAGGAAAACCAACAAAGGATGTATTAGACAGACCCGTGGTCAGGATAAGGCAGCCCGTAAGTTCTTTACTCCAGCCGAAACGCTTTCCTAAATGACCCATGATAAAATAGCTTGCCCCAAATACAATCCAGGCGACCATCACTACGGATAAAAGAGAAAGGTTCCAATCCATCTGCGGAAGAGACAACAGACAAATGGCGGGCATCGGAACATAAAGGATAAGAGTTCCAAGAGTCGTGTGGGCATTATTAGGGAGATTTTTTACTCGTTGTAAACCTACCCCAATCAGGAGGCTTACAAGGAGGATGAGCATGCTTACCATTTTTTTATTTCTTGAATCCAGTGAGCTTTTGATTCCAGGGAAAGAAAAGAAGCTTCAAAAGAGTTTATGGCCAATTGTTTTATTTCGTCCTTACTTAAATCCAGCGCCCGGGCAGCTTCCAGATAGTTTTGATTGGCGTAGCCACCAAAATAAGCGGGATCATCTGAATTAATGGTCACTTTTACCCCACGGTGGAGTAATTTTTTTAAATTATGGTCTTCCATCTTTTGAAAAACACATAGTTTAATGTTCGAAAGCGGACATACTGTCAGCGGCATTTTTTCTGAGATAATCCTCTCAAGAAGTCTCTCATCTTCCAGGGAGCGTACCCCATGATCAATGCGCTTAACTTCGAGAAGATCAAGAGCTTCCCAGATGTAAGCAGGAGGCCCCTCTTCACCTGCATGGGCAACGGTCAGATAGCCCTGTTTAATAGCTTCCTTAAAAACACGCTCAAATTTTGAGGGAGGATGGCCCACTTCAGAAGAATCAAGACCTACCGCCAGGATTTTGTCCTTAAAAGGGGCGGCTTCATTCAATGTTCTAAATGCTTCATCTTCTGAAAGGTGTCTTAGAAAACACATGATCAAATGGGAAGTAATCCCCCATTCTTTTTCGGCATCACTTAAGGCCTTATGGATTCCCATGAGACAGGTTTCAAAAGAAATGCCTCTGGTTGTGTGAGTTTGCGGATCGAAAAAAATTTCCGTATGGACTACATTGTCTTCATGGCATTTTTTTAAATAGGCCATCGTGAGGTCATAGAAGTCTCTCTCATGAATCAAAACTTTGGCCCCTTCATAATAAATGTCCAGAAAAGACTGAAGATTATGAAAGTTATAGGCCTCTCTAAGCTCCTCCACCGATTTAAATCGCAAAGGAATTTTATTTCGGGTAGCGATTGAAAAAAGAAGTTCGGGTTCAAAGGTCCCTTCAATATGAAGGTGAAGTTCCGCTTTAGGTATTTTTTTGATGATATCGAGCTGTTCCATCCGCCCATATTA
>JAEYUK010000315.1 GCA_023432655.1 Pseudomonadota bacterium
ATCCCCAAGACGCCCAGGAGATCCAGCGAGCCTTACGGCCAAAGCTGATCGCATCCAAAACGTCATTGGATGGAAACCGAAGTACGATGACTTAAACCTCATCATTAAATCCGCCTACGAATGGGAAAAAAAGCGACCATACTAATGAAAAAGAAAGCTGTCGTCGTCCACTCTGGTGGCATGGATTCAAGTCTTTGTTTGGCCCTCGCGGTGAAAGAATTCGGAGCGGAGAACGTTCTCTCTCTTTCCTTTACCTATAATCAGCGCCACTCCATTGAACTCACGCGCGCCTCGGAAATTTCAAAGCACTTTAAAGTCGACCACGTCGAACTCGACTTAAGTTGCCTCTCTCAAATCACCGAGTCCGCCCTCATCGGTCATAAGGAAAAAATCGAACATAAAGAAGGGGAAGCTCCCAATACTTTAGTCGTGGGGCGAAATGGTCTTATGGCCCGCCTGGCCGGCATTCATGCTGACTCCCTGGGTGCTAACTGTATCTACCTGGGTGTCATGGAGCTAGAATCCGCGAACTCTGGCTATCGAGACTGTTCCCGAGCTTACATGGATATTATCCAGGAAGCTCTACGTCTGGACTTTGCTAACCCTCAGTTTGAAATCCGCACTCCACTTGTTCAGATGAATAAAAAAGAAACGATGGAGCTTGGATATAAGCTGGGTGTCCTTGAGTACTTAGTGGAAACTACCATTACTTGTTACGAGGGAATTCCTAAAGAGGGCTGCATGAAATGTCCCGCCTGTAAGCTTCGAAATAATGGACTTAAGATATTTTCGCTGGAGCATCCGGAGTTTAAATTTTCTTATAAAGAGAAGATTTTGAATTTGATTGCCTAAGCTTTGACTGATAGCCACATGTTATTTACCAAGTATATGGTGTAAAGTTTTTCAAGCTTCGGTAATACATGCCCACAAAGAGATCTCGTATGTTTAGATTATTATTTTTGATGCATGCGCTTAGCCTTTCTTTTCCGCTTTACGCCAAAGTTTACCGAGTTGGTGTGCTTTATTGGTCGATGAATATCGGAGGCCAGGTTGCGATGAGAAAAGGTCTTGAAGAAGAAGCTGAGAGATTAAATAAAGAGCTTAAAAAAACTGGAGACAGTATAAAACTTCTTCCCTATGTCGCCGGAGATGGGGAAGCTGGAATTGAAAATCAAATAAAACAAATGAATCATATGATCGACAACGAAAATGTTGATCTGATCATTATCCAACCCACAGATAGTGCTGCCGTCTCGAACCCACTTCTCAAGGCCAATGCTAAAAAAATACCAGTCGTGGCCTATGATCAGTATATCATCAGAGGAGAAATTGCCTCTTACGTCACCTCAAATAACTATCAAGCAGGATATTTAAGCGGTGAATACATTGCCTCCTTATATCCAGATGATTATGAGATAAAACTCATCTTAGTCGATTATCCGAAAGTTTCCTCTCCGGTGGAAAGAGTGGATGGTTTTTTAGATGCTATCAAGAAGGAAAATCAAAAATTCAAACTAGTGGCAACTTTTGAGGCGATTGAACCAACTAGCGGTAAAGTCGCTGCCACAAATATTCTCAAAAAATTTCCCGAGAAAAATTCGATCGACGTTATTTTTACAGTTAACGACTCCGGTGGCCTTCCTGTGGTGGATGCTGTGGCCCGGGCCGGAAGATCAGAAATAAAAATTGCTACCGTGGATGGTGATCCTGAATCAGTTAAAAATATCAGGAAAGGAAGGAACACCGTGATTGATTCTGCTCAGTTTTGTGCCGAACTCGGGAGACAGAGCATGAAGCGAAGTTGGGAAATATTGAGTAAGAAACAGTATCCAAAAAAAGTGACGATCCCAACTTTTCCCGTAACAAAATCCACTCTTCATTTGTACCCAGGGTGGTTAGGGAAGGTTCCAGAGACTTTTGAAAAGGAATGGAAAAAGGGTGATTTTTGGGACAATAAAATTATCCAAACTTATTAGGGCATGTGTTGAAAAAGTTACAGCATGAAGATAATAACAATCTAAGAAATATCAATCGTAAGATTGGTATTAATTTCTTTGCGATTTTTGTCTTCATCATTACTACGATCATCATCGTCACAACTCTTGTCTTTCAAAGTGTTATAAAGTCATCCGAAGACCGACTTTCCGAGAACATCACTAATGTCCTCTCTATTTCTATTTCAAGGATCAGCTTCTCAGGTAAATACCATGCGCAAATTTTTTCAGATCAATTGATAGAGCGAGAGAAGTCCATTCAGTACATTATTATCTTTAATTCTTATGGTGATATTGTTTCTAACAGCTACAACCCGCAGTACAAAGACTTCATTGAAAAAACTCATTTGCCCAATTTGAAAAAGTATATTGAAAAGAACTCTGATCTTAAGAATGAAGGCAAATCGATCAATTATATCAATTGCTGTGGAGGTCAGAAGATAAAAGAAATCATCATGCCCTATTACGGTAATTTTGATCAAGGGCAGATTGGCGTCATCATCACAGGGATCTCTGTTCTTCAAACGACCGAAGAAATCATGAATAGTCGTTTCACTCTGCTCATTTTTGGTCTTATCATCACAATGGTTGGTATCATTCTGATTTATGTCATCACCAAAAGAATATCCTCTCCGATCATGCGTTTGGCGACGATGTTCCAGGGGATTCTGGCCCATGTCCCGATGTCTATTCAGGTAAAAGACGTGGAAGGGAAGGTGCTTGCGGAGAGTGAAGAATTCAAGAGAACATTCGTCCAAAATAGAGATCAATTTATTGATATGGGCCAGGTCGAGGAAATCTTTGGGACAAAAAAGGACATGAACTCGTTAGTTATTCAGGATACCTTCACTAAGGAAGAGATCCTTACTCATGATAACGGTCCTCTCTCCATTCTTTACTTTAAACTTCCACTATTAGATTCAGCAGGGAAATTATACGGGATTTGTGGAATGGCCACGGATATAACTCAGAAGGCCAGGGCCGAAAAAGCACTCTTAAAAAGTGAAGCCGATTTTAGGTCCATCTTCGAATTATCCCCAGTTGGTATTGCCAACATTGCCCCCAATGGTGATTTTATCCGTGCCAACAGATCCCTTAAAAATCTTCTAGGTTATACAGAGGCAGAACTTAAAAATCTTAAATTTACAGACGTCATCCATCCGGATGATAAAAACATGGAGGCCGATAAGGATTACGCTGAAGTTCAAAAACGCTTCATTAGTAAGACTGGGAAAATGATTTGGGTCCAGGTTTATATTTCGGCCGTTCGTAATGAGATTAACGAACTCCTTCATTACATTGTCATCATTGATGATGTGACCGAACAAAAGATAGCAGAAGAGACTCGGGAAAAAATCCTCAAACAGGAACAAGAGGCCCGTCATGAGGCCCAGAAGGCCGTGGCCATTCGTGAGGAATTTCTCTCGATTGCTTCTCACGAGCTTAAAACCCCCTTAACCGCGCTGACTCTTCAAATCCAGCTTATTAACCGCTTAGTTAAGCAAGAACGATTTAAAGATCTGAGTCATGAAAAGCGCAGTCTTCTTACTCGTCTTTCAGAACAAAATCTCCAGCGTTTTTCTAAACTGATAGATGATCTTCTGGACGTTACACGAATTTCCAGAGGGCACTTGATAATAAAAAAAGAAGAAATCAATCTTACTGAGCTTATCAAAGAAGTCATCGACCGCTTCCAGATGGAGTTACTTTCAAGTGGTAGCGACATTGAGTTTAAATACGATAATGATGTCATTGGATTCTGGGAAAGACTCAGGATTGATCAAGTCGTTACCAATCTCCTTTCCAATGCCATTAAATTTGGTGAAGGAAAAAAAATCATTATTGATCTTCATGTTTCTCATGATACGGCGAAACTCTCTGTACAAGACTTTGGAATAGGTATTTCAAAAGAAAATCAAATACGCATATTTGAACAGTTTGAAAGAGCTGTCTCCTCGAAGAGTTTCGGGGGACTGGGTCTAGGTCTTTATATTGTAAAGCAGATCGTTGAAGGGCATGGCGGAAGTATTACAGTAGAGAGTGAACCTGGAAAAGGGTCCAAGTTCGTTGTAGAACTTCCGCTAAAATCGGGGACTATTTCTTAGTTGATACAAACTCTTCCCACGTTCCTAAAAGATACGAACGAAGCTCTTCTCCTGCTTCAGTATCTTCCTCGGTAAGAAGATCTTCAAGTTCTTCAACCGCTTCTTCTAAAACTTCAATCAGTTCAGCAAACTCATCATCACTACAGCTTTCAGCATTGGTTCCGGAAAGAGCTAAGGCCGTGAGGAAGTAGTCTAACTGATCTTTAGAAAGTTCCATAAAGCTAAGAATATCTTCCTCATGAACCGGAAGCATATTTTTTAGCTCAGTCTTTAAGCTGCTTCTCACAGATTCCCATAATTTTTCCAGCTCTGGCGCCAGCGTTTTCTGAGCGGTCGGAGCTTCCTCTAGAAGCTCTTCCATCACGCGAGAAAAAGGCATAGGCTTCTCAGCGCAAAGGGCCCCTAAAAAGAAGGCCTTAATTTGGGCCACGGTCATGTCTAAGTCTGTTTGATCAATGAGTGTTTGTAGATTCATAGGGTAATTATTACCAGAATCCCGACTTTTTTCCCACCGCTATTAACGAAGAGTTTATGATCGGGGCCATGAAAAACGCAGCATCACTAGCTAAGGTAGTTTATTTAGGTACGAAAGGGTTACTTTTTATCTATTTTTTCAATGAGTTCTTGGGACTTATTTTTTAAATGGATCTTCGATCTTTTCACCGTTTTGTAAGCGCCAGATTTTAACCGCACGAATGAAGACATTGTAGGCCGCCAAAGCTGACACCACAAAGCCATGAGTCCCGTCCAGAAAACCTAGTCTCCAGATGTAATGTCTCACAAAGCGGCCGAAGGGACGGAGAACCAGATAGGGAAGACCAATTCTTTTCCCAGACTTTTCAAATTTATGATAGCGGTCGAGAGCACCCCAGGTGGTGTAGCGGTCGGCCTTCTTTAAGTAAGAAGTTACATCTTTGTAGGTGTAGTGGATGAGCTTATGTTTCAGGATACTGATCTCGCCCTTTGATTCCACTTCCGCATGCACGTGCTTATTTTGGTACTTACACTC
>JAEYUK010000347.1 GCA_023432655.1 Pseudomonadota bacterium
GTACCAGAGAGGTCTCCACCGGCTGACCCTGTCGGTGTGGTAGAAGCGGGATCTGTCCAACTAGCAAGTCCGCTGGCGTCTGAGGTTAAGATTTTTCCAGCACCAGGTGCGCCCCCATTAATTTTCACTTGGCCTGCGACTTCGACATTGCCATCTTTAACAGTCAAACCGATCGTCGATGTTACTCCATCGTTTGTACCCAAAATAAGGGCCGTACTATTTCGTTCGATATAAGCAAATTCACCAGCAACTTCATCGGTATCTTTTAGAACAAGATGGTTATTGGCTTTTGATATTTGAACTCCACCACTCACATCTAGTTTTGAAGCTGGAGTGGATGTCCCAATCCCAACATTCCCAGTGTTGTAGAAGATATCATTAACAGCAGTTGTCCACTGTGAAGCATTTACATCACCAATCTTGTCGTCTACGTACTGCTTGTTTACGATCTGACTAGGCAACACCGGTGTCGGTACTCCATCAATCGTACCAATAGATAAGGTTCCACCGGTTTTATCTATTTTATTAGTTAGCTGTGCTTGGGTTTTCCCAAAAGCTTGAAGAATAGAATCAGTTGCGGTGATCACAGCACTAGAGGCTGTAGAAAACCCTGTGAGAATAGTCGCCAAGACATCACTACCCAAACTGCTCCAGGTATTGTCCCCTTTGAGATAATGACTACTATCACGTGTGCCACTCAATTTGGCAGGATTAATTCCTGTGGCGAGATGAGCATCTTCCACTCCACCTGGAGCAATAGCAATGGTGCCTGAATCAGTAATGGGGCCACCCATGAGTCCTGAACCAGTTAGAATATTTTTTACTGTACCATCAGTTGAAGATCCATTGGCCGGTGCCCACTCCGACCCATTCCAGGAAAGGACCTGGCCAGTCACTGCTCCCATTTGTACGAGCTGATTTGACACTTGTGAGTAAGGTAAGGAATGAAGCGCTTGAAAGGAATAACTCTTACCCGAATTTTCATTCGTAACCCGAATGGCGGCAGTTTCTCCAATAGGAGTAGAATTTAAAACTTTTGTGATCGTTGACGAAGGACAGATGAAATTTAGTTTTACGTGAAAGACTCCGTTCGTAAGAGGCACAGCTGGTATCAGTTGATTACATAAAACCGGTCCAACTCCAGAAGGATTTGTATGGGCCAATTCAAAATTTAAATCTACAGGTCCAGTAACCGGTGACCCGTCGGGGTTAACAAGCCGACCTGAATAACTGAGTGAATTAGATGCTTCAGTCACAAAACTAAAGCATAAAAAGAAAATAACCAGCCCGTAATTAAATTTCATCCATCAATCCATTTAAAAGAAAAATTCCTACAGGATTAATTTTAAAGGATAAGCGGACTTGAAATGTTAAGATTCAAATAATAAAGGTTAGTAGAGTAATAGGCTAAAATCAGATTAGAAAAGATGGAGCGGCCGTTCACAAACTAGGAAAAAACGACCACTTCCACTTTAAAATATTCAGAGTAAAACATTGATTTTAAACGATCTTCCCAACTAAATCGTAATCCAATACATCGGTGATTTCGACTTTCACAATGTCCCCGGCCTTCGCCATTCCATCATTGATGATAACCTTTCCATCAATATCCGGGGCCTGACCAGCATGACGACCTTGGAGAAGAAGATCTGTCTCTTCGTGAGCGCCTTCAACCAGCACTTCGATAACTTTTCCAAGGTATTCTTGATTAAGTTCGCGGGCAATTTCTCTTTGAACTTCATAAAGTTGCTCAAATCTCTCATCAATAACTTCTTGAGGCACTTTATCTTTTAATCGAACGGCCGGAGTCCCCTCTTCGTCCGAGTATTTAAATACACCTAAATGATTGAAGCGAGCTTCTTTCACACCTCTAAGAAGAGCTTGGAAATCTTCTTCGGTTTCCCCTGGGAAACCAACAATGATCGAAGTTCTAAGAACGATTCCAGGAATCTTCTCACGAAGAGTTTTAATCTTCTGATGAATCACTTCTTCCGTCACACGACGGTTCATGCGTTTAAGAACACCGTCAGCAAAATGCTGAACTGGCATATCAAGATATTTAGTGATTTTAGTTGATGAGGCCATAAGATCCATCACATCTTCTGTTAAATCATCCGGGTAGAAATAGAAAACGCGAACCCAGTCAATTCCTTCTACTTTCTCTAAACGAGAAAGAAGCTCATAGATCATTGGATTTTTGCCGTCTTTTTTACCGCCTCCTTCAAGATCAACACCGTAATCCGAGAAGTCTTGGGAGATGAGATTTAATTCCCGCACTCCAGTGGCCGCTAATTGCTCAGCTTCTTTAACCAGAGAATCAACCGTACGGGAGCGAAGCTTCCCGCGAAGAGTAGGAATAATACAGAAAGTACAGTTTCGGTTACAGCCTTCCGAGATTTTTAACCAGGCCATGTAAAATGGCGAAGTATTTAAACGTGGATCAAATTCTGTATGGATATAGCGTGGGATTTCCACGAATGATTTCTTTTCAAGTTTTCCTTCTTCCATGGCGCGAAGAAGAGGAACAATTTTATGGTACTCGCCGGTACCAATGAACATATCAACTTCCGGCATTTCATTTTCTAACTCGTTGGAATATCTCTGGGCCATACAACCTGACATTACCAGGGCCTTGCAGTTCCCATCTTCTTTATAGGAAGCCAGATCTAGTACCGTTTCAATTGATTCAACCTTCGCGGCTTCAACAAATGAGCACGTATTCACAATAATAACCTCAGCATCATCTGGGGACTGGGCGACCGTGAAACCATCTAGTTTCAAATGCCCAAGCATCACCTGGGAATCCACCAGGTTCTTTGAGCAACCGAGGGAGGTAAAGAAAATAGACTTCTCTTGGAACTTCTTTTGATCTGTATTCATGAATCACCTATGTATAAATAATTTTATGTTTCTAGAGGATTCAGAGGAAAAAGTCATTCCCCATATGCGTGGACTCTGTAAAAAAAACACAGTATTTTACTGAAACCCAAGAAGGTAATATAATCAGTTTTATATGGGATATATCCGACGAAAATATGCACAGGCCAAACCGGCCCTTAAAAAGCTACGAAAAGTGGTTTTGTGGAGTATTTGTGCCTTTTTCGTCTCCTCCATCCTGAGTGTAATCTTCTACCGTTGGATGCCTATCTATGGCACTCCCCTGGTCATGATCCGCGCTATCGAATACGGGCTTGATGGAAAATGGGTTTCCATTCGAAAGAACTGGACCCCAATTGAAGAAATCTCGCCTCATCTTCAGAAGGCCGTTATTGCCTCTGAGGATCCAAAATTTCTCTCGCACTTTGGTTTTGACCTCGAGGCGATAGGACGAGCTTTAGAGGCCAATAAAAAGCGCAAAATCAAAGTGGGTGCCTCTACGATTACCCAACAAACGGCCAAGAACGTTTTCCTTTACCCTTCCCGCACTTATCTTCGAAAAGGTCTCGAAGCCTATTTCACGTTATTGATTGAGACCTTTTGGGATAAGAGAAGAATTCTGGAAGTGTATTTAAACGTCGTGGAACTGGGTCCAGGGATCTATGGCGCGGAAGCTGCTTCAAAGTATTACTGGAATAAACCGGCCACTAAACTCACTCAAGGTGAAGCTCAGTTATTTGCAGCGATTCTTCCAAACCCAAGACGCTGGAATCCTAAGCGCCCAACTAACTTTGTTTTAAAACGCCGAAACTTCATCCGAAGAAATTTAGCTCTCCTGGGACACCATTACTTTAAGCCCCTGTCAGATAGCTAAACGCCGACTTACTTATTTTTTAAGTAGAAACATCCCACTGATTGTTTATTTCTGAGAGAGGCATTTAAAACCATAAAGGCCACTTCTACTCCATTACGAAGACCAATGAGTTCATCATGAAGTTGAGCGTTCTTATAGAATTTGGAAATCTCATCCTGAAGTTCAATAAACATGGCCCTCGCGCGATTTAAGCGGTTCTGAGAACGCGACAGACCTACGTAGTTCCACATCGTTTGTTTTAAGGTCATTTGATCCTGAGCAATCAGTGCCAGATCTACTTCTTCATGGGCCTGATTCCAGTCTTTAATTTTAGAGAGCTCGTAATCTGTCGATTCTTGAATATTGGCTATGATGTCTTCTCCCGCGATGTAGCCCCAGGTAAGACCTTCCAGTAAAGAAGTTGAGGCCAGGCGGTTAGCACCGTGAAGTCCAGTACACGCCACTTCCCCAACTGCATAAAGCTTTTTAAGATTCGTTCTTCCTTTCATATCAGTCTTCACGCCACCACAAGTGTAGTGGGCCGCCGGTACGACAGGTATAGGTACTTTTGTCATATCAACCTGGTTCTCCAGGCAATAAGCATTGATCGTAGGAAAGCGATCGCGTAAGTAACTTTCATCTTTATGAGTGATATCAAGATACACACAGTCATCTTTGGAGCTAATCATTTCTTCCAAGATGGCCCTCGCCACAATATCGCGAGGAGCGAGTTCAGCATCAGGGTGATACTTCTTCATAAAGGCTTCGCCCTTAGAGTTGATCAGTCGCCCACCTTCTCCTCGAACAGCTTCAGACACCAAAAATCTTCGGTGAGAAGATCGGTTATAGAAAGTTGTCGGATGAAACTGGATGAACTCCATATTAGAAACATAAGCTCCGGCCCTGTGGGCCATAGCGTGTCCATCACCGCGAGCGCCTTCCGCATTTGAGTGGTGAAGATAAAGAGCGCCGATTCCGCCGGTTGCAAGAACAGTTGCTCGGGCGAGAATTTTTCTTACTTCCTTGGATTCCTGATCCAATACATAAGCGCCCAGGACCTGATTCTCTTCATATCTTTGGGTGATTTCGACACCGTGATGATTAGGCGTAATAAGATCGATCGCTGTATGTGAAGTCAGAAAAGTAACATTCGGAAACTTAGTTTGATCGGCCAGATAATTTAACAAGGAAATCTGAATCGCTTTCCCGGTCATGTCACCTTTGTAAATAATCCTCTCACGAGAATGGGCCGCCTCGCGAGTAAAGAGTAACTCTCCCTCGGCGTCTTTAGCGAATTCCGTATTGGATTTATGAATGAGAAGTTCATCAATGATTTCAGCCGAGCGGCCGGCCAGGACCTTCGCGGCTTCAATATTAGAAGTGAAAGCCGAAGCTTTCATAATATCCTGAATTAAATCTTCCCGGTCATTCAGATCTTTTGGACTGTAAATGATCCCACCCTGGGCCCAAAAGGTATTTGTCACCTCAGGTTTTTTCTCACGAGTAATGATCGTGACTTTAATTTTATTCTCAGCAAGTTTGATGGCGGTTGCAAGACCTGCGATCCCGGTGCCGATAATTAAGACTTCTGTGTTGTAATCTTTCATAAAGTTTGAAATTTCAAAGAGAGATCCACTCTCGGAGCCGAGTAAGTAATTGAGCCCATACTAAGAG
>JAEYUK010000046.1 GCA_023432655.1 Pseudomonadota bacterium
GCTCCTAGGTCCAGTCTTGTTCTCAAACCGGAAATGAAACCCTACCTCTTCACCTAAGCTCAGGTTTTCTTCCTGAGCGATCCGACTGGCGGCCATCTTCGCCGCTAGTCTTCTGGGTTCAAGTACAGCAATTTTTTTATAAGGTCCTTTAGTCAGGGCCCATGGTAAACGAGTCGTTTTCCCACTTCCCGGCGAAGCCTTGACCAGAACAGTAGAGTAGTTTTGTGTGGCCGCAACGATTTCCGGTAAATAAATATCAATGGGAAGGGGCAGTTTTTCATTTTGCTTCATGCAGCACCAAACATTTAATTGAATCTTTTCAATCTTACATTGATAATAGGTGAATTCCTAGGAGTAGATATGTCACTTTGCCCATGCCGGTCGATAGACCAAATTAAAATGCAATATGAAGAATGTTGCGAACCATTTCTTGCTGGTAAGAAAAAGGCCCCTACCGCCGAAGCCCTTATGCGCTCTCGATACTCGGCTTATGTTGTTAAAAACATCAACTATATTGATGAAACCCAGATCACTGTGGAAAATGAAGTTTTCAACAAAGAAGAGGCCTTAAAGTGGGCCGATAGTTCTGAATGGGTGGGCCTAGAGATTAAAAAAACTCAAAAAGGCGAGTCCAATGACAATACAGGAGTTGTGGAATTTGTTGCTCACTACAAAGATAAGGCTTCGGGCACTGAACTTCGTCACCATGAAACATCGCTTTTCCAAAAGAGAGATGGACAGTGGTTATTCCGTGAAGGTCAAATCCATGGCGCTCAACCAGTAAAAAGACTTGAACCCAAGGTTGGCAGGAATGATCCTTGTTCTTGCGGCTCAGGGAAAAAGTTTAAAAAGTGCTGTGGGGCCTAATTGAAAAAAATTATCCTTAATGAACTTATTTCCAGGGCCCGTCAGGAATTGGCGGGCCTTGAAGCTTCTGCCAAGGCGAATCTCGAATTTGCCACAGACCAGGAGTTTAAAGCAGAAAGTAAGTATGATACTCGGGCGCTGGAGGCTTCCTATCTTGCGAGCGCTGAAGCCAAGCGGGTAGAAGAACTCAAGCTTGAGGTACAAATTCTTGAAGAAGTTGATCTGGAAGCCTCTCAGAAGTTAGGAGAGATCAGTATTGGGGCCCTCGTGGAGCTTCTCCATAATGATCAAAAACGCACCTATTTTCTTATTCCTACTGCCGGTGGAACAGTCGTAAACGCCGACGGTGAAGCGGTCATGGTGGTTTCAGTTTTTTCTCCTATTGGAGATGCATTAATGGGACTTAAAGCGGGAGATGACTTTGAAGTCGAGACCCCAAAAGAAACCAGAAATTACCAGGTTTTGAAATTCATCTGACTAGATTTTGTGGCATCGGGCCTTTCTGAGGACGCTTTTTCCTGTCATAGCTAAAGTCTAAGGTATTAGATTCATGTAGTCTGGAATTTTTCTTTCAAGAGAAGCCCTGTATTCACCGATACTCCTTTGGAAGCATTCTTCATGGGAGTCGGAATGAAATGGTCTCTATTTTTCTTCGTTTTATTTTCATTA
Organism: Pseudomonadota bacterium; assembly: GCA_023432655.1. Taxonomy (GTDB): domain Bacteria; phylum Bdellovibrionota; class Bacteriovoracia; order Bacteriovoracales; family Bacteriovoracaceae; genus Peredibacter. Next base: position 1,537 of record JAEYUK010000046.1, read on the forward strand.
CCAAGCTTTGCGGAAGTCTCCCGTGAGAGAGTAGAAACAATTTTAGATCAAATGGTCAGAGAAAATATCATTTCACCAGCGGAAGCGGAAAAGGCCAAACTGCGTATGAAGAATATGAAGTCTGATCAATGGTCAAATCTCACTTCCGAGGCGACGACACTTGCGAATCGTCTTCCTGCATCTGTTGGCACCATTTCCAAAGATCTTGATGGGGCCCAGTTCCAGGCGATCACTAATGAAGCCAAACGAATCCTGCCAAGAAACTAGTAAGGTTCGCCGACAAACTGCCAAATTCTCTTCTTAATAAATTTAGGCACTAGAAACTGAAGCCCTCGAGAAATCGCCCGTAGGCGAGCAAAGGCCTTCATATCCCAAGGGAAGTGGGAAAGAAGGATATGTGAATCAAGAACGCTAAAAAAGTAATCCAGTACAAATGAAAGAATGATCAAATCGTCTAAAAGTCCAATGACCGGAATCCAATCTGGAATTAAATCGATTGGCGAGATCAGAAGACCAATCATCACTAACAAAACTTTTTTGTCTCGGGCGGGAATGCGTTCGTCGTTAGCAGTACTGACGATAAAGTTTTTTAAATCATGGAAGAATTTCATTCGTCTCCTTTGTGAGTTCACGCAAGATGAGAGAAGTCGCCGCAAAGGCAAAAGCTCCTGTCACAAAACTCGCTGAACCAAAGCCTTCTTCGCAGTCCATATTTTTTGCCATACCCGGCGGCTTATAGGTTAGACAACCATTAGAAGTTGGATAGACAGCTCTTTCTCTGGACCATACGGCCCAGATGCCAAAGTCACCTTCGTTTTCCAGGGGGAATGAAAATTCCTGGCGAAGTTGTTTTCTAAGACGGGCGAGTAGACGGTCATTAGAGGAGGTCGACATGTCAGAGACACTTATCTGAAGTGGATCAACTTTTCCACCAGCTCCACCCATCACCACTAATGGGATTTTATTATTTCGGCAATGAACAATTAGTAGGCATTTATTTGTAAAGTCATCACAGGCATCAAGGACAAAGTCATAGTTTCTATCAAAAATTTTTTCCAGATTCTTAGGATTGAAAAAACATTGCATCGTTTTTACTTCACAGTGAGGATTAATGTCTTTAATCCTCTTTTCCATGATATCTACTTTAAACTGACCAACAGTGGAACTACTCGCGACACTTTGCCGATTAATATTTGTAACACATACATCATCTAGATCAACCAGAGTTAAAGAGCCGATTCCGGTTCGGGCCAGTGACTCTGCTGCCCATGATCCGACTCCGCCGATTCCGATTACCAGAACTTTGGATTCTTTAATTTTACCCAGACTCTTTCTACCAAAGAGTCTGCCTATGCCACCAAAACGTGCCTCAAAATCACTATCAGGGTGTTCCATAATTCCTCGCTAACTTATTTACTTTGAGCTGGCCGCAAGCGGCCAGAATATCAGAGCCTTTAGTTGTTCTGATCATAACTCGTAATTTTTTTGCTACTAATTTTTCTTTGAAATCATCACTCTCTGAAACATCAGGTCGTTTCCATTTTGATCCCGGAAACGGGTTAAAGGGGATGAGATTTAAAATGGCCGGGCGGTTGCCTAAAAGTTTATAAAGTCCTTCAACGTGTTCATCACTCATATTGAAATCTTTTATTAGTAAATACTCATAGGTAATAATTCGTTTACTGCCGGAAGTAATCTTATCAAGCTCTGTCATGACTTCGCTAAGAGGCCAGCGCTCATTGATTGGGATGAGAATATTTCGCTCGACATCGAAAGGAGAGTGCAGAGAAAGGGCCAGGTTAATCTTTGGCAAATTCTCGAATAATTTTAACCCTGGTAAATGGCCAACGGTTGAGAGAGTCATTTGCTTGGGGCCTATGGCCAGGATCTGTGGATCACTCAAGATACTAATTGCTTTTTTTAACGCATCAAAATTATGAAGGGGTTCACCTTGTCCCATGAATACGATACTTGGGTCCAGGGCCTTGGGATTTTTTT
>JAEYUK010000048.1 GCA_023432655.1 Pseudomonadota bacterium
GGCCTGCACAGTCTTTAATGACGGTCATCCTGAACTTTCTTTTGCAGCAGCTTCTCTCACCAATACAAAACGCCGTCTCTGTGAAGGATTAATGCTGATTACGAACCTATTAGATATTTTAGAAAGTATTGATCTTTCTGGAAGTAGTACACTGGCAAAACTTGGGGAGATAACCGCTGAAGTTGAAATCATTAAAGCAGCCGCAGTGGCAGCAGGTCTAGGGGATCTGATCAACATGACTTCTCAAAGTGTCTGTGAAGCGCATCTGGATACCGCTTCAAACCTTGAAGATATGGAGTATCTCTACTCACTTCTTTTTGAATCAGGACTCCAATGAAAAAAGGTCTTCTTTTTTTCATTTTACTATTTGGTTACGAAGCACAAGCTTTTGATAACCCCTATTTCATGAGATCACCCACTGGACTTTTAATGGGGGATGCTTTTACAGCTGTGAATGATGATGAATTCACTTTGTTTTACAATCCAGCTTCTCTTGGGCGGCATAAAAGCGATTTTAGCATTTCTCCCCTTAACCCGCGAATGAGTGGGACAAATTTACTTAATGATATGGACCGCTTTGAAGACTTTCCTGAGGAGCCGGTAGGTGTCTCAAAAGTTTTGATGGATTATCCTGCTCATGCTTCCGTTGGGATCGCCCCCGGATTTAAACTTTTTAATGTCGGAGTTTCTTTCATCGCAAACGATAGCTACGACTTACTATTGCGAAATCCCTCGCACCCTATGCTAGACCTCGACATTCGTGCCGATCGTGGTGTGCTTGTAGGTGTTGGTATTCCGCTGGGTCCTTCCCGTATCAGTCGCCGCTCTGGGAGCGGCTCTCAGACGACGCTGGGTTTAGGAATCAAATACATTGAACGCACAGGTGTGAGAGACACTCTGGCGCTTGCGGGTCCGACAGTCCTTGAGACGCTAGATCAGGATGAGCTGGAAAAAATCTTGAAGAGTCTGGGAAAAGTAAAAGGGATTGGTTACGGCTTTGATGCAGGTGTAGAGCATGTTGTCCGCAGTGGAAATGCACAATTAGTTCTGGGACTTTCAGCACTCGATATTACCGGCACCGATTTTAAAGAAGCGGATAATGTAGACAAGCTTGAAGTTGCGGATAACCGCGATCAGATCAATTTAGGTATGGCCTTCGGACATGACTTCAAACTTTTTCACTACATTCTTTCGGCCGATGTCAGGGCCCTGAACGAAGAAATGGACTTTGGTAAACGGCTAAGGCTTGGGGCGCAGGTTGGAATTCCCGGGATAACTCTCATGGGTGGTATAAATAGCGGCTATTACAGTTATGGGGCAACCATTGATCTTAAGCTCGTCAAATTGACGGCCGGTTTTTATGATGTGGAGATTGGCTCCAAATATAAACAGATTAAAAGTGAACGTTTTATTCTCTATCTTAGCTTATTTGACTTTTCATTCGACGCCTAATTTTTTATCCTAAATTTAAGCACACACCCCCACGGATTGGAGGATTACTTTGAATAAAACGTTCATTCTGGACACTAACGTCCTTCTACTTGATCCCCTTGCTATTAACAAATTTGGCCCGCAAAACAAAGTTTTCATTCCCCTGACTGTCATCGAAGAACTCGACCGATTTAAAAAAGATCAGAACGAAAACGGCCGCAATGCCCGTTATTTTTCAAGACTTATTGATGGATTCCGCAGCGAAGGTTCTCTTTTTAAGGGGATTACCCTAGAGCATGGCGGGACACTTCAAATCAGTGTTACTAAAGAATACACCGGAGCAGCTGGGTCAGGTCTTAAGCTTGATCTTAACGACAACATCATCCTGGCTTCGGCCCTGAATCTCAAAGAAGCTGGAGAGAATGTCATCCTCATTACGAAGGATATTAACCTCAGAATTAAATCTGATGCTGTAAATATTCATGCTGAAGACTATGAGACAATCGATGTCACTGTCGATGAACTCTACTCAGGCCAGCGCCAGGTCCCTTTCGATCTGGAGCGAATTGAAGAATTTGAAAAAGAAAGATTTTTGAAAATTGATCAAGGCGACATCCCAGGCCTTTATCCGAATGAATATCTCATCCTGGTAGATAAGAATAATCCTTTCAAAAAAGCTTTAGGACGCTTCCATGCGAAGAAAGGTGGAATTGTTCCTCTCATTAAGCCTAAAGAAGGTGTGTGGGGGATTCACCCGAAGAATATTGAACAGCAGTTTGCGATGGATGCTCTCCTTAATAACGAAATTAATTTAGTTTCATTAGTTGGTAAGGCCGGTACAGGTAAAACCTTGATGGCCATTGCTGCGGGCCTTGAGTGCGCTATCACTAAGCAAAACTATTCACGGGTTCTTGTTTCGCGTCCGATCGTACCGATGGGAAGAGATCTGGGGTTCCTCCCTGGAGATATCAATGAAAAGCTAGGTCCATGGATGCAGCCAATCTTTGATAATATTGATTTCCTCTTTGGAAATCAGCGTGCTCGTAATGAGATGACCACATGGGACGAACTTATCAATCAAGGGCTTCTCCATGTTGAGCCATTAACTTATATCCGAGGCCGTTCTCTTCCTCAGCAGTACATGATTGTCGATGAATCTCAGAACTTAACACCTCATGAGATTAAAACCATCATTACTCGTGCCGGTGAGGGGACTAAGATCATTCTAACAGGTGACTCAGAACAGATTGATAACCCTTATCTTGATGCTCTTAATAATGGTTTGGTTTACACCATCGATAAGCTTAAGAGCGAAGAGATTGTGGCCCACGTGAAACTACAAGTTGGTGAGCGTTCACCGCTATCGGAAATTGCATCTAAATTGTTATGATTAAGAACTATCAGCGTAGACATTTAAGGGCCCCATTTAAGGAGACCGTGCTCTACGCTGATGGTCCCTATGTCTTTTCAGCTTCGACCTTGAATATTTCTCAAGGTGGCCTCCTCTTGGATCAGCTGCCGAGTTTTCCTGAACAGGACAATGTCCCCTTAATGGTGGCCATCCCTCAACTTCCTTCTTTTAAAAATTTTAATGTTTTGAAGTTAAAAACTTTCTCGAAGGAGCTTTTTAGCAGGGAAGTCATAAGAGTAAGGGCAAAATTAGTGAGACGAGAAGAACTCTCGCAGAATTTAGACAACATATTCAGATCTCGATTTGGCCTTGAATTTAACCGAATTACGGCCAGTGATGAAAAGATAATCGAGAACTTTGTCGTGAATTTTTCTTCTAATTTGGTTTACCTTCAGACACTTATTGATTCTTTCAATACTGATGATGAGATTAAAGAGCGGGTTCGAGCGCTGGCCGAAATTCTGGGCTACGATAAAACTGAAAAAATCGCCCAGCTTAGAGCACAGGTCAGTCACGACTATAAAAGTCTTCAGTGGTTATAATTTTAAATTGTTCGCATCTAACTGAGGATAATATCTTTAAAAAAGTCCACCTTACCCGGTGGATTTTTTATTTAAGCCGCAATTTTTTGGCGAGAGAAAGGATAAATACGCTTCACGAAGTTCGCTTCCCGCTCATCTAATGCAATCTGTGATGGTAACTTTCTAATTCCAAAAACATCATCAAAACTTAGAATCTTATCCGCCACTCCCACATACATCGCAGGCGACTTTTCATGCGCCTGAGGATCAAATTTGTTTTTCCTCACAAACTTCGGATTCATATAATTTCGATAAACTTTCATGAGTTGCATTTTTTCAAGTAGGGCCGCTTCGTGTTTTTGGAAAGCGATGGTCTCGCGTTTTTGTGATGAGAAAAAATGGCGATAAAGTGAGTGCAAATGATTTATTGGAAATAGTGGGTTTGATGGATCTCGCCTTCTCTCCGAACTGATCGTTTCATAATCCATCCGAAAATCCATACTCCGAATGGCGCGCTCATAAGCCCGGTGTTGGTCCATATAAAGAGTGCGCCCGGCTCCCCGAAGTGAAAGCTCTTGAAAAATATATCGACTCTCTTCAAAGACAGAGTCTCGAGGGTAAAACCCATATTTCTCAATCAATTCCTGCTGTTTGATTTTCTGTTCACTCGTCATCCGGCCCTTACGATTTAGCGG
>JAEYUK010000098.1 GCA_023432655.1 Pseudomonadota bacterium
GCCGGAGGCCAGGCGACTGGTCTTAAATTTGATGTCACTGACGCTGAAGCGATGAGTAAGGCCATTGATGAATTTACTAAAAACGTGGCCCCGATTTCCGGATTGGTTAATAATGCAGGAATATCAAAAGATACTTTACTTCTTCGCTTAAAACCTGAAGAAATCTCCCAAATCATCGACACTAACTTAAAAGGTTCAATGATGGTTACTCAGGCATTATCTCGTAATTTTCTTAAGGCAGAAAATGTTTCGATTGTTCACATGAGTTCAATTGTAGGTCTTATGGGGAACGTGTCTCAAGCGGCCTATGCCGCTTCTAAGGCGGGATTAATAGGATTTTCGAAGTCTGTAGCTAAAGAATTGGCCTCTCGTAATGTGCGCTCAAACGTGATTTGTCCGGGCTTTATTCAGACAGAAATGACGGATGCTTTGACTGACAAAGCAAAAGAGGAATACGCAAAGTCTATTCCTTTAGGAAGAATGGGTAACGCTCAGGAAGTGGCCCAACTTACTTGCTTTCTTTTAAGCTCTGCATCAAGTTATGTCACTGGAGAGGTGATTAAAATTGACGGCGGACTCTACATTTAATAAGTTAATGCATCTCAAATTTTGGAGGATATTTTAATGGAATTGCAAGAGAAGGTAATTAAGCTCGTTTCAGAAGCTACAAAAATGGACGCAGCTAACATTAACCTTAACACAAGCTTTGTAGATGATCTTAACCTTGATTCTTTGGACATGGTTGAGCTTATGATGAAGATGGAAGATGAGTTCGGTGTTGAGATCCCGGAAGATGAAACTGAAAATCTTAAGTCTATCGGCGACATCGTTTCTTACTTGAAAGCAAAATCTCACTAATCGTTGTAAAGGCCTCCTTTCCGGAGGCCTTTTATTTTTCTGGAATACCTTATGAAATTACATCGTGTTGCAGTCACCGGAATGGGTGCTATCTGCGGTCTAGGACATTCACTGGATGAAGTTTGGAAGAACGCTCTTCTAGGTAAATCTGGTATCTCTAAGCTGGAAAATCAAAATACAGAAAACTGGCCAGTCACATTTGGCGGCGAGATCAAAAACTTCAAACTCGCTCCTCATTTGATGGAACTAAAAGATCAGGATCGTTTTGATCTTTTTAACCAGTATGCTCTTCATGCAAGTGAAGAAGCGGTTAAGCAATCAAAGGTTACTGAAGCTGGTTATGCTCCTGAGAAAATCGGAATCATTTTTGGTACAGGCCTCGGAGGATTTCCTCATATCGAAGCTAACCACAAAATCTTTCTGGAAAAAGGTGCCCGTCGTGTATCACCTTTCTTCATTCCTTCCGTTATTCCTAACATGCCAGAAGGTTTGATTTCCATTCATTATGGCTTTAAAGGCATTAACTTTGCCGTGGCATCTGCTTGTGCTTCAAGTGCTCATGCTATTGGACTAGCGGCCACAGAGATCATGCTGGGAAGACAGGACGCTATGCTGACAGGTGGAACAGAAGGTGTGATCACTGGTTACACCATTGCTGGTTTTGCTTCGATGAAGGCCCTCTCTCGACGAAATGATGAACCACATCGCGCTTCACGTCCTTATGACGTTGATCGTGACGGTTTTGTTATGGGAGAAGGCGCTGGTATTATCGTACTTGAAAATTACGAGAAGGCCGTCGCCCGTGGAGCGAAAATTATTGCTGAAGTTGTGGGCTTTGGAGCTAGCTCCGATGCTTATCATATCACTGCCCCTCATCCCGAAGGAACAAGTGCGATGATGTGTATGCAGCAAACAGTCGACGCTGCAGGCATTAACTTAGAAGAAGTGGGTTACATTAATGCTCACGGAACTTCGACTCCACTTGGAGACGTAGCTGAACTTCAGGCGATTAAAAAAGTTTTTGGTAAACATGCTTACGATCTGGCGATCAGTTCGACTAAGTCGATGACTGGTCACTTATTGGGTGCTGCTGGCGGTTTAGAATCAATTTTCTGTATCAAGGCCCTTGAGACTGGAATGATCCCTCCGACCATCAACATTGATAACATGGATCCTGCGTGTGATCTGAATGTCGTTCCTAATAAAGCGATTCAAAAAGATATTAAGTATGCGCTTAATAACTCTTTTGGATTCGGTGGAACGAACTCTTCGACACTATTCAAAAAAGTTCAGTAAAAAGAATATAAAAAAAGGGAGCAGAAATATTTTTTGCTGCTCCCTTTTTTTATCTTTAAATTCAAAAAATTCTCTTCAAAATTTTATACCAAATTTAAACTCGTTGAAGTTTCCGTATGCTCAAAACACAAGATAGTGTACCTTTCTGAAGCACTCAGAACAACACGCTGGTTTCCCCTAGTCCTACTAACCTCCTTAAAAATCAATACTTTAAGAACCAAATCCTTACTTTTCCGAGGTTCCCTGTACACATTCGTGAACGTTTTCACAAGTAAAAACCCACTTCCATCTTTACAGGTTTTCTCATGTTCAATACTTTCCTTCTCGACCTGATGACGTAAACCGCATACATTGGAGAATAAAAATGAAATCACTAGTAACTGTTGCTCTTCTTGCTTTATCTGCTCAATCTTTCGCTTTTGGCCTTGAGTCTCACTATGGAAAACTTTCTGTAGTTGACGGTAAGCACGCTTGTACTCTTACAAACAACACTGGTTCTGACCTTGATATCAAGCGCGTTCAGTTTGATCTTGAAAGACGTGTTGGTAAGCACCGTGATGTTGTTGCTACTAAATCTGTTCACTCTGTAATCTACGCTGGTGAGACAATGACTGTTGTTTCAAATGCTAACCAATCTTTAATTGGCCGCTTTTGTAAATTTCTTGCTCGTTAATTTATAACGTCGAATTATATTGAAGGCCCACATCCTCTAATGTGGGCCTTTTTTTTCTATCAATTATCGTTTTTTACAGTCCAGGTTTCTCCCGAATAAAGAAGTTCTTTAAAGACTCCTTCTCCTTTTTTCTCCTTAACAGTCTTAATTTGCTCTTCCATCATGTGCTCATAGGTTCTCTGCTCTTTTTCATAAAGAATACCTAGAACCATCGGGAAGTGAGGAGGATGGCTGTATTCAACGAGCATGTAAGCAAGAGTCTCATTATGCTTATCGTGAACTAAAAGATCTTGTTCTTTATAGCGATCTCCTAATTCAACGACTTCAAGTTTTAAACCATTAAGAATGATGCCTTTATTCCGATCTTTGCCGAAAACCATCGGCTTTCCATGCTCAACCATTAAAGTCATGTCAGGGCGAGTGTTTCGATTCGCATAAAGGTCATGGGTTTTATCATTAAAGATCACACAGTTTTGATAAACCTCAATGAAGGAAGTTCCTTTATGAAGATCTGCTCCAACCATCGCCTCCGTCATTCCTTTCGGATCTGTATCCAAAGCCTTGGCAAGGAAGGTACAACCGGCACCGAGAGCGAGAGTTCCTGGTCTGAATGCATGATCGAGAGAACCATAAGGAGTCGATTTAGTAATCTTCCCGGGCTCTGAAGTTGGTGAATACTGTCCCTTCGTTAACCCATAAATCTGGTTATTAAAAAGGATCACGTTCATATTGATATTTCTTCTCATGGCGTGGATGAAGTGATTTCCGCCAATAGAAAGCCCATCTCCGTCGCCAGTGATAACCCAGACACTCAGATTAGGTTTTGAGAGTTTAATCCCGCTCGCAATTGAAGGGGCCCTCCCATGAATGGTGTGAAAGCCATAGCTATCAACATAATACGGAAGTCGTGAAGAACAACCGATCCCGGAGACACAGACAATGTCTTCTTTCTTTTTTCCGGTGGTGGCCAGAGCTTGTTGGAGACTCGCCAGGATGACATAGTCGCCGCAACCAGGGCACCATTTGACTTCTTGATCACTACAAAAATCTTTTCTTGTATAACATGCTTCTGACATAATTTTATTCCTTGTTGAGTTCTTGCTTAAAGGCTTCGACAAGTTCACTGATTTTAAATGGTAACCCTTGTACTTTGTTGTATCCCTTCGCCTTCACTCCAAATTTTGAATTTATTAAAGTCCTGAGTTGTCCAAGATTTAATTCCGGAATAATAATTTTGGAGAAGTTCTTCAAAATAGATTCCACGTTTCTTGGCATTGGACTTATGTACTTCATGTGCATCAGTGAAACTTTCTTTCCTTCGGCCTGCAGTTTTCTTACGGCCATGACACTTGCTCCGTAAGTTCCTCCCCAAGAAATAACCAGAAGATCTCCGGAATCGGCCCCTTCAAGAGTTTGCAAAGGAATGTCTTCTGCAATCAAATCAATTTTCTTGGCGCGCATCTGGCACATAAGTTCATGGTTACGTGGATCTGTACTCACACAACCAGTTTTAATGTCTTTTTCCAATCCGCCCATTCGGAATTCAAGCCCTTTCATTCCTGGTATTACCCAAGGTCTGGCCAGAGTTTTGTCGTCACGGTTCATATAATGAAAGGTCTGATAATCAATTTTTTCCAGATCAACTAAGCGAGTGGTAATGGGACCATATTCAGTACTTAGATCAGGAATCTTCCAAGGCTCAGCTCCATTTGCAATATAACCATCGGTTAAAAGAATTACCGGAGTCATGTATTTAAGAGCAATGCGACTTGCTTCATAAGCAGAAGCAAAACAATCACTCGGTCTGGATGCTGCCATCACTACCAGAGGGGCTTCTCCATTTCTTCCCCAGAGGGCCTGGTTAAGATCTGCTTGTTCAGTTTTTGTAGGAAGACCAGTGGAAGGGCCGCCACGCTGAACGTTAACGATGACAAGCGGGAGTTCATAGCTGATCGCAAGTCCTATGGCCTCAGTCTTAAGCGCCATCCCCGGACCGGACGATGTTGTTATCGCCAGAGAACCGGCACAGGCCGCACCAATTGCGGAACAAATACCAGCGATCTCATCTTCTGCCTGAAATGTTTTTACTCCAAAATCTTTATGCTTTGAAAGTTCATGCAGAATATCTGAAGCAGGAGTGATCGGATAACTTCCAATGAAGAGCGGACGCTTCGCCATTTCAGAGGCACGGATAAAACCCCAGGCGGTAGCGGTGTTACCATCAATTTGTCGGTAATCCCCATCAGGAATTTTTGCCATGGGTACTTTATAAGTCGAAACCACGGCTTCAGTATTCTCAGCAAAACAAGTTCCGGCCTTGAGGGCCGCAATGTTGGCCTTTACTACATCTGGCTTACTCTTGAATTTTCCTTCAATCCATTTGATGGTGGTGTCATTTGAACGTCCGTAGAAAAAATAAGTCATACCAAGAGCATAGAAATTCTTGCAACGATCTTTGGTTTTTGAATCAACATTAATCTCTTTTAAAGCTTCAATCGTCTGACTGGTAATCGGCGCACTTATGATGCGATAATTTTCAAGCGATCCATCTTCAAGAGGATTAGAGACATACTTCGCCTTCTCAAGATTTTTTTCAGTAAAGCTATCCCGATTAACAATGATGTATCCAGCAGGTTTTACCGAATGTAGATTGGCCTTGAGAGCGGCTGGATTCATTGCCACCAGCATGTCTACTTCATCTCCTGGAGTATTAATCTCATTGGCACCAATATGAACCTGAAAACCTGAGACACCAGCAATCGTTCCTGATGGTGCGCGGATTTCAGAGGGATAATCTGGAAAAGTTGAAATATCATTTCCCATCACTGCCGAGGTATTGGAAAACTGAGTACCGGTTAACTGCATTCCGTCACCGGAATCTCCAGCGAATCTTATGACTACGCTTTCAAGTGAATTCTCGTCGCTCATACGACCTCCTAAAGTTGGAATGCCACTATTATTCATCAAGAAGCATTCTCTTAACCTAATGCCTGTCATGTTTTTATATGATCTGAATTATTGTTGGATTTGCCGGTTCCTGTTTGAATAGAAGAAAAGAAATGGAGGATATATGCCTGATAATCGTATGATGCATCCAAAAAATGTGGTCGGTCAGTGGTATACGACTCATCCTGATGACCCAAGTGGTGAAGGTTGCATTGCTTGTGCCATCTGCTATAACGATGCCCCTGAATTTTTTAAAGAAGACGAAGATGGTAATGCTTACGTGTATAAGCAACCCACAACTCCTGAGGAGATTCGTCAATGCGAGGATATGGCCGATTCCTGTTCAGTTGGCTCAATTAAAAAGGATGGTTGATTATGAATATCAATCCCGAGGCGATTCACACGACCATTGGAAATCTCCTACTTGAACACAAACAAATTAACCACCAACTTGAGCTTCTTGAATCCTTCATTAAAGAACAGATATTTTTCCAGCAAGAAATATTAAAGCTCTTAAAAAACCTAAATTCTTTCACCCTGTCCGGGCATCACGAAACAGAAGAACAAATTCTTTTCAAGTGGATGCTGGATCAAAATCCTAATGCAGATAAAACGATCATTAATAAAATTATAAGTGAGCACAAGGAGCTTGATAGCCTCTTGCATGGTTTAATTACAGACATTGAAAACGGAACTCCGATCAACTCACTTAAATTTGAAATGCTGAATTTTGTGCAGATGTATCAGGAGCACATCGATCTCGAAGAAAATTTTATCTTTCTTATAGCAAAGGGGTTATTGGC
>JAEYUK010000111.1 GCA_023432655.1 Pseudomonadota bacterium
ATTAATGCTCGTCCTGCCGGTGGGGCTAATAGATACACTGGTTTCTACTCTGACATTGCTTCCGGCGATGATACTGGAACCGTTCCCGTGATGGTCCTGGCCGGTCGGCATAATTCGGGAGACTTAATGAATCGACCTGTTTTACAGGTGAAAAATAATACAAACCCTCTTATGACGATCCTGCCTAGTGGGAATGTTGGTATCGGTGTAACGTCCCCGATATCTCCTTTAGATGTTGGTTTACTATCCGTTCTTTTTCCCGATACCGTAACATCTACTTTTTCCCGTGGTGCTGATCCAAACTATAGACTTCAGACAAAGACTGGGGTGGCGACAAATGCGACTGGTGATCTTGTTGGTTTCTTTGGCATGAATTACGACACGACAGAAAATGCGGGGATTAATTTTTACCGTGGCTCTAATCTAGCAAACGGTTACATGGCATTACGGACGAATGCAACAGATCGCATGCTCATTCAATCGAATGGACAAATAGGAGTTGGGACCAGCACTCCAACAGGTCTTGTGCATATTAATACAACCCATGGTGGAACAATTGGTGGAGCCTCCTCACAAATGAATACGGCGGGTCTTGTTATCAGTAATGCTGATAATCAGTATCTAGCGATGGATGGAAATGAGATCCGGCAGTTTGGTACGGGGGACCTAGTTATTAGCGGAGAAACAGGTTTCACGGTTAAAGTAGGGGACTTAACTGATGCTACGGAACTACAAGCAATACGTGTTCTCTCGAATGGGAATGTTGGAATTGGGACAAATGGACCTACTTACAAACTTCACGTCATAGGAACGGCTGGTTTATCCACAGGTACAGCCTGGACTAATGCCTCAGATTTGCGACTTAAAGATATTCACGGAGATTATGAATACGGTCTCGACGAAGTTTTGAAACTACATACCGTTAGGTATAACTACAAGAAGGACAATTCACTCGCTCTTCCTTCGGATTTTTCTAAGATCGGTTTTATTGCTCAGGAAGTTCAAAAAGTCATTCCTGACGCTGTTACAGAACGCGAGGATGGTTATTTGGAGCTTAATGTTGATCCGATTCATTGGGCAGTTGTGAATTCAATTAAAGATTTATATCGTCAACATATAGTTCCATTATTTGAGAACGATGAGAAGCAGGATATCGCCATTTCTAGTCTGGTTGCCGAGAATGAAAAATTAAGGAAGGAAAACATTGAAATCAAGGCCCGACTGGAAAGAATAGAAAAAGCCCTCGAGGCTGGCCAACTTCAGGGACCTTGAACGACTAGATTACTCAATAATAAAAAAACAATTTTTTCAGCTCATTTATGTTTTAATAAATAACATGCAAGTAACTCTACACGGCCAGAATATCTGGCTTAATTTTAATCATCTTTATTACTTTTATATCATTGAAACCCATGGCAGCTTAGTAAAAGCTTCTGAGGAACTCAAAGTAGGTGTGTCGGCCCTTAGTTCCCAATTACGGCAATTTGAAGAAACGCTGGGGGTGGTTCTCTTCGAAAGAAAGAATAACCGTCTGATTCTTACCTCTACGGGACGCATAGTTTATGAGTATGCGGAAAAGATTTTTAAGCTTGGTCGAGAACTAACCGCATCCATAAATTCACCAACGGCTTCCAAACGCGAATGTTTAAATGTTGGTTTTTTTAATGGTGTTCCCAAACATGTGATTATTGATATCTGTAAAAGCTTTCGTGAAGATACGACCTATGAAGTTAACATTATCCGAGGCCACAGTAATAAACCGCTCGAAGAACTCCAGAATGGAACAATGGATTTTGCCCTGATAAACTTTCCTCTAACCGCCAGTGAAAAATCTCTTTTCTATGCTAAAGAAATCACCCGCTCGCCGGTCATTATATGCGGAGAAAAAAAATACAAAAAATTGAAGAATAATTTTCCACAATCATTAAACCATGCTCCGTTTTTTATGCCTCTCCATAGTGAAAAAATAAAAAGTGGGTTGGAGCACTTCTTTAGTCAGAGTGGAATTAAAGTTGATATTTCAGGAAGCTCTCAGGACATAACTTTGCAGAAGGCCGTTGGCGTAGATGGGATGGCCTTAATCGCGGCTCCTGTTATTTCGGTACAAGATCATTTGGACAATGGGGATCTCATCGAGATTGGCGGAACCGGTCTTTTTGAAGAGTTTTATATTGTAACTTCCAAAAATAGACCAGATACCGCCAAGTTGTATGAGGTAATGACTAAGCTTGAAGGAAATATTTAAGTTTCTTCAAAACGAGAATCATTTTCAGAAGGTGCTTCAAACGTCATTCCTACTGCTTTTTTATATTGAGTACTTTCCGGAATCCGGCTTTTAAAAGAAATTACTTTGCCTTCAACTGGACGTCTCGCCTCTTTCTTATGAGTAGTGGCTTGAGTTTCGCTATCTTTACTGCCTTTGATAGTTTGAACGAGTACTCCTACCATCTCTTTAAGTGTAGCCGCTTCCGTGGATAGTTGTTCGGCGACACTTGCCACTTGTTCTGATGCCGCCGCATTGGTTTGAGTTACTTGATCCAATTGGCTCATGGCCTTTGTAATTTCTTGTGCGCCAATTGCTTGTTCCTTGGTCGCCATAGAGATCTCGTTAGAGATGAGTGTTACATTGTTAGTACTGTCTACAATATCATTTAGTACCTTTTCACATTCGACAGCAATTTTACTTCCGACTTCTACCTTTTTGCGGCCTTCTTCTATCATTTTACCGACATTCTCTTGAGAGTTCGTCACGATTTGCTCTACTCTCGATACACTGTCTTCTAGGAGCTTGGTGATCTCCAAAGCCGCATTACCGCTCATTTGAGCGAGATTTCCGACTTCTTCTGCTACGACAGCAAATCCCTTACCATTCTCTCCTGCTCGGGCGGCTTCTACTGAAGCATTAAAAGAAAGAAGTTTGGTCTGGAAGACGATGTCGTTAATGACTTCAGTTTTTTCTTTGATTTCGGAAATAACTTTGACGATGTTTGAGATTTCTTTGTTGCTGATGTCCACCTGATGCATGATTTCGTCATTACTTAGACTAATATCGCTAATGGCCTTGACCATATCTGAGACGATATTTTTTCCTTGTTCGGCCGTGCGACCACTTTGGGTGGAGATATCAGATGCTCGGTGGGAGCTGTCTGCATTCTTTTGAACCATTGTATTCATTTCATCGATGGCCGAAGCTGTTTGCACTAAGGAGGCAGCCTGCTCAGTAGAAGCGGTTGATAATTCCTGGGAGGATGAAGCAATTTGAGTCGCTGCACTTGCGACTTGATGTGTATTATCGGTGAGCTTTTCAATAACTTCATTAATCGCCCGTGAAACACCTGTTAAGACAAGAGAGGCCATCGCCACACCAAAAATCAAAGCGCCAAGACTCACGAGAATAATAAAATTTCTAGCACTGTGATAGCGATCATCTGCTCTCTGAGCAGCTTCTGCCATAAATTTTTCATTGGTCTCGACCATGAGATCTAAGGTCTTCTCTAGCTGAATGAGGGAGTCATTGCCCTCTCCCTGAAGAATTTTCTTGGCGCTGTCATGATTATTATTGAGCGCCAATTCACGGAAGCGGATATTAGTTTGTTTCCAACTATTAACGTCATTTTTCATTTGCTTAAAATTCTCGAATTCAACCTCGCTCATCATTTTCTCATATCGGTTGAGTCGATGTTCCATGGTGCTACCAAGTTTATCGATCTCTTTTTCCAATTCCTTTTTATGAGTAATGTTTGTATCGTCCAAAATTTGATAGGAGAGCGCTTGAATTTGAAAGATATCTCCACTGAGTGCCCTGGATATGAGGGCCTTTCGAGCAACGACCTTAACGATATTACTGATGTTATCATTTATTCTGGAGAGGTTGAAAATACCAATGGCAGATATGGTGATGCTACCTAAGGCAAAAATCCCTAATACTAAAAAGATTTTGACGTTTAGGCTTAGGGTTCTCATGCAGTTCCTTTGTTTTATGTTTGGGGTTTTCATTTGTCATTTTACGGATGTTTCTGGTTTGTCTGAACACGGCCCAGAGAACCTTTGAGAGATGATTTAGGTCATTCGTATGCTTTGCTGAATAATCGTAATGTCTTTTCAGAGAGATAAGGTCGACGGCTTCGTTTAACTGGAATGAAGCCTTTGTTTTTTTGATATCTTGGTCCTGGCCTTAAGGTCTATTTTTGCCGATTCGCCACGAGATATTGGCATGTAGAGTTTTACTAAATTCTAAACTATTTTAATCCGTTAAGGATTACAGGGGATTATTGGGAAAATCTTTACAGTTAGGTTTTATCCCAGAAGCTCACTTATAATTAGTTATAAGGAATCCAACCAATTAGGCTTACATTGAAATTAAGTATCCTACTCACTTTACTCTTCGGCTTATCATCACCGGTGTGGGGATCAGACTCGTTAAGTTATTCAGGAAGGCTTGTTAATCCGAACGGCTCTCCTGTTACGGGTCAGGCGAGATTAAGATTCGATCTGGCCTACACGAATGATCTGTCTGCCATTTTGTGTAGTAAAGAAATTCTCAATGTGGATTTAGTGAATGGGGTTTTCCATTCCAAGATCGCTTTTGATTGCTCGCCTTCAACCTTAGAAAAAGTATTAGCTGAAACACCTGCCGGTAATTCCATCGCTATTCGAGTAACTGATTTAACACCGGCAATTCCTAGGATGTATTCTTATCAGGCACTTCATTCTATTCCTTATGCCATCATGGCAAACTTCGCTAAACAGTTATCTCTCAAGGGAACTGCAGCGGGACAAGTGTTAACCTGGAATGGCTCGTCCTGGGCAGCGGCGGAACCAGTGATCCCTTCCACCGGGACAGTTACAAGTCTTTCAGTTACGGATGGACTTTACGGTGGAACGATTACGGAGTCGGGCATAATTGGTATTCAAGATGGAGGAGTAACAGCTGCAAAGCTTCACCAGATGGGTGCAAGTGCAGGTCAAGTTTTAAAGTGGAATGGTTCCACCTGGGCCGCAGCTTCAGACAATGATACTCTTCCAGCTACAGAAGTTGATCCTCATGTCTTGCCTTTTGCCCGAAATGATTTAGCTGGAATCACTCCAGAAATTTGTAACCCTAATCAGGCCCTTCATTATGTAGCTCCTGATCAGTCTCTTCGCTGTTTTGATATTGTGGAAGATGCCATTGTTGATGGTGAAATGAATAAGGCCCCATCACAAAATGCGGTTTTTGATGCTCTGGCGGCCAAACAAGATTCGATATCTAATACATCTGACATCACCATGAAAACCTTGAGGCTTAGTAACGATGGCTCAACTTGGATAGGTTTAAAAGCACCGGATACTGC
>JAEYUK010000117.1 GCA_023432655.1 Pseudomonadota bacterium
GATCAGTGTTCTTGGCATACTCACTTGCTTCTTCTAAAAGAAATTTATGAAAGAGTTCAGTAAACTCATCTTTTTTCTTTTCTTGGGGCGGATTTAAATAAGGATAAAGTCCATACCCACAGGCCAGCGCGAAGATAATGACCAGTACGTACTTCATCCTAAAGCTTCCTTCAAATCCATAATCAAATCCTCTGGATCTTCGAGTCCTATAGATAGCCTCAGCGAGTGGGAATTTAATCCCATTTCAATTTTATCTTCAGGGGAAAGTTCCTGACCAAAGAATGTGTTACTAGGACAAATGATACTTTCAGTAGAGCCAATGCTCGCTGTGAGCTGAATTAGTTTTAGCATATGACAAAATTTGTCTGCTGAAGGAGCAACTTCTTGGGCGATTTCAAATGAAACCACCGCGCCCATGTCTTTCATTTGTTTTTTGGCGAGTGAATGCCCCCGATGAGTGGCAAGCCCCGGATAACGTACCCATTTAACTCTCGGATGTTCCGCGAGGAACTCAGCAATTTTGAAAGCATTTTTAGTTTGTCTTTCATAGCGAAGCATATAGGTCTTAAGGCCTCTTTCTAAGAGATAAGAAGAGTGCGGATCTGGAGTTGCTCCTAGGTAAATAGTCATGTCACGGATAGATTTAATAAGATCTTTAGAACCTGCAATAGAACCGGCCATAACATCACCGTGGCCATTACCAAACTTTGTGAGGCTATGAATCATCAGATCAATGTCAAATTCATTATGCTGATGAAGGCCCCCAAAAGTACCGTCCATGCTCACTAAAATCCCATGTTTTCTGGCCACTGAAATAATTTTTTCAATATCTGCAATATCCAGATTCGGATTAGAGGGACTTTCAAAATGGATGAGTTTCGTAATTCCAGGTTTAATGGCAATTTCGAGTTCATCTAATTCTAACAAACTCAAAAAAGTGTGCTCCACCTTATACTTAGAAAGTATATTTTTAATAAATAACCGTGAAGGCTTATAAAGCTCCCGAAAACTTATCACGTGATCACCGCTTGATAGCAGTGAAAGGAAAGTACCGGTTAAAGCAGCGATTCCAGAACTTAAGACTATGCAATCTTCTTTTCGCTGAAGTTCCGCCAGGGCCAGTTCGAGTCTACGGGTTGTCGGGTTAGATCCTCGGGAATAAATAAACTGATCACTAAGAGGATAATTCTCTGTAGGTGCATATTTAACTGATTGATAAATGGCCCCCACCAGAGGCCTATTTCCCTCTACTAAAGTGACATCTAAGGGATGATTAAGCCTGGTATTAATATTCCATCTATCGCGTTCTGAATCCATATCCCGCCTCTCAAATATATGTGATGGGATTATTCTATGCTTTCAGCTTTTGATAGCAAACTGCTTTTTCTCTTCGGCGGTATAACCATAATTCACTGTGATTTCCGAATTACTGGCTATCTTCTTTAAGGCCCGAAAGACCAGCACTTTATTCCGATAATTAAAGTAAAACTCTGCATTAGGTTTATCTGAATGATTGTAAAGTGAACCATTCCCGAGGGCCACTGCAGCAACATTCTTCTTATATTGAAAAATATAGGCTTCCAGGACCCCTTGGATATCATCCATATCCGTTAATATTAACTGACAGACTTCTATGATTTCGCCGGGACTGATATCTGCTATCGCAAATATGCCCCGGCCTTTTTGAGATGTTAATCTAATTTCGGTCTTCATTTAATTTCCGTGCTATGTCGGCGATAATGTTACCAACAGCATACGGTACAGAAAATTGTCTGTCATGGGTTCTCTTCCTTTCATGGTCAAATCCCAGCTTATGGAGCCATTCATGTGTCAAATGGGCAGCAATCTCTTCAGCGCCATAGCGATTGAAGTATTTAGTATTCATCCAAATCTTTTTGGAGTGAGGCCATGTATAACCAATAACGATCGACTTTAAATCAGTAAAAAATCCAATCTCCACGTCCATAGCATTATTGATATAAGGATACAGTTTCTCTCTCCCTTTAAGGATTTTTTGGTAAATTTGAAAATTTGTAAGACCTTGGTTGTAAGCGAAACGATACCTTCTCTTATATCGATGACCCAGAATACGTTCTTTGAACTCTTCCGAAGCAAACACCTCTCTTAAAAGCTCTACCGCATCCAGAAGCTTGCTCTCTTTATAACGGCTCGAGCGAATGGTTTTAATGTTAAAATCGAATGTATAGGCTTCCGAAGGAACAAAAGCCTTCACTTCAAGCGGAAGTACAGACATGAGTAAAATAAAAAAGGCGAAAACTTTCATAGGCGGCTCCTTTTATTTTTGGAGGCCATCTTCCCATGAAAAAAAATAAATGTGTTGTTTAAGGGCACCAATTTATGCGCAAAAAAAATGAAAAAAAGGCAAAAAAAAGACCATCCTAAGATGATCTTTTTTATTCAGTTTGGTTATCAGTCTTGATTTTACTCTCAACTGTTTCATCTGAACAAACATAGGATAAAAGACCAGGTAGAAATTGAAAACAGTTTAAACCTGATTTCTTTCTTAAGTTCCTTGAGCAATTAACTTGTAACCAAGTCCTTTAATGAATTTAATCTCGAGTCTTTCCCCAGCAACTTTTTTATGTTTTTTCTTAAGGGCATACATTCGCTCTGCAGTCATAAGAGGATTTAGTCGGACAATACTTCCTGCTTTTTTGGTAAGTATCATCAAAACTTCTAACTCTTTTTTTCCTAGTGTTACAATCTTTTCCTGAACATAAACCAGACTAGAATTAACATCAATTCTTAGGTCACCAAGAGTTAGTGCCCTGTTCTCCCAGGTCTTTTTTTCAATTTGTTTTTGGAGGATAGTTCGGAACTCATTTAAACCAAAAGGTTTAAGGATGTAATCATCAACGCCTGCCTCCAGATAAAACTCCCGATAATTCTCAGTTAAGAGGATTAATGAGGCCCTGCAGCCGTAATTCCTAACCTCCTGGCAAAACCGATATAAAGTGCCCCTCTCATCTAGCTGATCAATCAGAATGATTTGAAAATTAATGGCATTAATAAGAGTTAAAGAATGTTCTGCATTAGGGGAAGTCGTAACAATGAATCCACTATAGGATAGATAGTAGCTTAATCGACGAAATTGTTTAAAATTTTTTGTAATGATCAGAACTTTAGTCATGCGTCTCTCCTCTATACGAAGAGAATGCCATAAGCTCTAATGACATATAACCATGGCATTAAGTTCCTGAGTTTCATTCCATATTCATTCAAGATTTTTGTATTTTAATCCCAGGGATCACTGCTGTTTTTAGGACCACTTTCGTAGTCTCTGAAATTATCATTCTTCCAGGAGTCTCCACCTTCACGGTAATGCTCAAAAGTATTTATCAATCCTTCTAAAACATCCGCAGAAGTCTCTAGCAATACTCTCCCCATAGGATCATTAAGGGCATTGAGATTACTTCGGCAGAGTTCTTTCACTGATTGAAGAATATCTTCGATACTCTTCATAAGTTCTTTTGGATTCTGAGGTCCTTCATTTATTATTTGATTTTCCATAGGTTGATTAAAACAGAGGCAGGAAGAAAACGTCGATCAGCAGAGAATCATGAGTAGAGTACTTTCATGAAGAATCCCCGCCAAATAAATTGGTCCTATTTTTGCTCGTCCAATAAGCTAGTTGAGCGAAATGAAATACCATAACTTCATGGAGGATTTATGAAAAAAATAAAGCTCGGGATTCTACTGTCTCTCTCTATTGGGCTTGTCAGTTGCTCCACCTTCAAAAAGGACGAGCAACAACAGATGACCTCGAACACACCGACAACAACGAGTACACAGGTTCAAACCAAGAATGTGAATCAGGACGCTTTTAACCGGGCCAATAGTCTGACCAGCGGCTGGCCAGAGAGTTCAATGGCAGCAGCAAGAGACATGATTACAAAATATGGTGATCCGCATGAAACAACATCTGACTCACTCATTTGGAGGAATGTTGCCCCATTCAAAAAGATTATTGTCCACAGAGAAGTTTATTCGCATCGCTTCCCACTCTTGCATCAAAACTCATTAGAACATGTTGTTGATTACAAAGCACCACAGGGTAAAGTCGATGACATCTGGAGATATAACGGTTCAATTGTTCTGGATAGAACAAAAGGAACAATGTCATCTTATGCAGAGAATGAAGCGATGAATATCCTGTCATTAAATCTTGCCCACAAAGTACTTTCAGGTGCCATGTCAGCAGATGCTGCCAGAATTAGCTACGGGAAAGAGACTTTGGATTATCTTAACGGTAAGGCAACCGCGAATACTTCAGTTATAAGTTTCGGTAGTCAGTTTAATACGGCCGATGCGGGTGAGTCAGTTGTGAACAAAATTAGATGGATTGGCGACCCTAGTCAGCAACGTCGTCCCGCCCAACAAAATCTTAATCTTCGAGAAGCTCAAGAAGAGAAATAAATCTTTTAGGGAAGGGCCATGGCCCTTCCCTATCTCTCAGTCACTAGCATGGTGATTCGACCAGATGATACTAAACGCCCTTTCTGATTAGTAATGATAACATCCCAGATCTGAGTAGTTTTTCCAATATGAATCTTTTGAGATTTTGCGGTCAACACATCACCAGGTTTTGCTACAGAAATATGATTAGCATTCACCTGAATACCAAAAGAATTTTGCTTTTCCAGATCGATGAATAAACATGAACTCACACTGCCCATGGTCTCAATCAGAACCAGTGAGACACCACCATTCATAATATTACCTGGGCGGAGATGTCTTTCATCAACGGTCAAGGTTCCGCTAACGAAGTCATCACCCATTTCGACAATACGGATGCCGAATGATTCCGGCAGCTGACCTTTAGTGAAAATAGTATTTACTTCTTCCAGACTAAGTTTTTTCTGCACTTATAAAATCTCTTCGTTAATTAAATTCAACTTTTTTAAACGTCCCATCCCACGAAAACATGCTTACTCCGGGTGAAATAACCATCTTCTTAAAGGTCTTGTTATTGTACGAGACGACAGGAGAATCAACAGAAGGATTAAATTGTAGCGGATACGTTTCAAACTCTTCAGGCTTAAGTTTCGACCTGATTTTGAATCGGAAATCATAATGATTACTGTTAAATCGTGGTCCCTTTTCTAATACAATCGCTTTCCCTGGTTTGTCCGGGTTCTCATAGATTAATGGTTTACCTGCCGCCAGATCATCAAAAGTGACTTGTTTCACAACAGTACCACTACCATTTTTGTAGGTGAGCTTAAGTAGCTTCGGTTTACCATCCTCATAATAAACGGAAAGAACACCCTCCCCATCATGGTTTACTTTCATGGTGGCGATGTTTTTATAAAGACCATTACTGACACTTTCTAAAGTTTTTAAAAGCTCACCAGCACCTGTAGGTATTGGTACACCCTCCTCACAATCATCTTCATAGGCAAAACTCCATGATGGAAGAGTAACGAATAAACACAAGACAAGTAGTTTATGACATTTCATATGCTACCTATCGGTTCCCTGACTAAAACACTTTAGTAAAAACGACTAAGGCCCATTTGAGATGAGACATTTTGCCTCAATTCTCCCTGAATTTATTAGAATATCTTAGGTTTATCCTGGCCTCGTTCTTGAAGTTCATGTGGACTCAAGGGGGGCTGCAATGGACACAAAAAAAGTTTTGAGTCATGCGGAAGAACTGGAGCAGACGGAGCGCGATTTTCACGACCACAATCTCTCAGACCAACCTAGCTTAGAGAAGGTTCTCTTCGAAGCCATAGATATTCTGGATACATTTCATATCCCCTATGCCTTGATAGGCGGTGTCGCGGCCAAAAGTTTAGGAAGGCCACGCATCACCCATGACATTGATTTATTTGTTAGTCCTGATGATTCGAATCGCGTCTTGGAAGTACTCGAGAAAAGCGGATTTACCTGTCAAAAACGTGATCCTGTCTGGCTATTTAAGGCGTGGAAAGAAAACATTCTGGTCGATATCATATTCAAATCAAGTGGTGACATTTATTTTGACGAAGACGTAAGGTCCCACGTCAGAAGGATTCAGTATCTAAACCACTACATAAACGCCATCAGCCCCGAAGATTTCATCGTCATTAAGGCCGCGGCCCACCAGGAACATAACCCACACCATTGGCATGATGCTTTAGCAGTTTTAAAACAGGGAAATATTGATTGGGAATATCTCCTCCGCCGGGCCCGTCACGCTCCTAGACGCATTCTTGCTCTTCTAATATATGGACAATCAAACGACATCGCTGTCCCTAATGATGTCATCCAGAAACTCTACCGGTCCGTTTTCGAGTCTTCTATCTATTCTCCTGATTCAGTAGTTCATCCTTATAGGATTAGAAACGAGATGCCGGAAACATCAGAAGATGGTCTTGATTCACCCATCTATATAAAGGGAAGAATCATGGAAGCCCTCACCGCAGATGAAAGGATCGCAGAACATGATGTAAAAATAACCATTTCAAATAAAACTATTATCGCAAAAGGTGAAGTATTCACAAAGCAGCAAATGGACGCTTTGAATGAAGTGATCACTTCGATGGCCCCGGATATGGAATTTGAAAATCTTGTTAACGTAAGAATCATTGGGGCACCAGATAGCAGTGAGGCCATTACATGATTAGGATTGCAGCAGCTGGAGATATACACTTCGATCGAAAATCACATAATCGCTTTAGCCAGCATTTTTCGAATTTAAGAGATAAGGCCGACTTTCTTTTATTGGCCGGGGATCTCACGCAAACAGGCCATATTGAAGAGATGAAAGTACTCGCTGAGGATTTATTAAAGTGTCCCATTCCAGTCGTCGCGGTCCTTGGAAACCATGACTATCATTCCGATCAGGTGGAAGAATCTATCCGGATCTTAAACGATGTGAAAGTCACTGTTCTTGAAAGGAATTCAGTCATTTTGAATATTGGCAACTACCGCGTAGGTATTGCAGGGGCCAAAGGTTTTGGAGGTGGTTTCGTAGGGGCCTGTGGATCAGATTTTGGTGAACCAGAAATGAAATCTTTTGTCAGACATTCCCGAACTCATGCTAGAGAACTGGAACTATCAATCAAGAAACTAGATACTGATTACAAAATTGTGTTACTCCATTACTCACCCACGGCCCAAACACTGGCCGGTGAAAAAAAAGAAATCTACCCGTTCCTTGGAAGTTATTTTCTGGCCGAAGCTATTGATTATGGGAAGGCCGACATTGCCTTTCACGGACATGCTCACGCAGGTATTGAACGAGGTGAAACACCCGGAGGATGTCCGGTGAGAAACGTCGCCCAACCAGTTATCCGACATGCATATAATATCTATACTTTGGAGAGATCTCCCAGAACTGCTCTCGGGATGGAAGAAATGGGACTTCTGATCTGATTTTCTGAGCATTTAGTTTCGGAAAACTTTGCCCCCATTCGAAACCAAATTTCTTCGTGACATATTCAGGCCATGCAAAAAATGGCCATTCTTCTTTTTTTTACTTTCATATTCACCAGTTCATGTTCGGATTCGAAGAGTAGTAATACCCCGACCGTTCATCTGGAAGCAATAAGGGGTGATCATTTTGAAAGCGATCCTATTCCGAATGAAGCATTAACATTTGAAATCAATATCGACCTCGTTAATGCAACTCTTGAGCAAGAAGAAAAAATACTTGAAGCAATTGAAATCATCAAAAAGGTTGTCGCCACAGAAGAATTCAGAAACCAAATCTTAAATTTTAGCTATAAGGGTGAATATGCCTTCATCAATAACCGGGGTTATAGCAATGCTCAGATCTACCAAATCATCTTAAATGGCGCCGAAACGTTAAGTCCCTACCGAAACAACCAATTGGATGCGGAAGTCGAATTCTACCATGCAGATACGAATGTCGTAGGATACACCTATCGAAACACACGCAGGATTTGGATAAATACAAAATTCTTCGACAAGTACACTCCCGCTGGAGTCGCTCATAATCTGTTTCATGAGTGGATGCATAAACTTGGATTTGAACATGATATTACCTGGAGTCAGGATCGAGATGCCTCTGTGCCTTATGCATTAGGTTTCATCATGGGCGAAGTCGGAAAGGAATTTTTATAATGGAGACTCTTTTCGTCTTGAGTATGTTTGTACGTTTCTGGGCCCGATCAAAATCTGTTAACCAAAAAGGTCAAGAGTGTATAAACTCTAATTTTTATTAAGAAGTTGAACTCGAGTAAAAAAATCAAACTCATACCCAAAAGAATTTCTCCAACACTTTTTTATTTTTTAATTTTGTCTTAAGGGTAATATCCGAAAACATGAGGAAGTAAATGATGCCAAAAATTTTGATTATTGAAGACGATCTCCAAATTACAAAAATTCTCACTCTGAATCTTAAGCTCAGTGGGTTTGAAACAGAAAATGCCACCACAATTAACGAAGCCTGGACAAAAATAAACACCAGACACTTTGATTTACTTTTAATGGACATAGGACTGCCAGATGGAAGCGGTCTCGACTTATGCCAAAAAGTCCGGGAGTCTGGAAATGAAGTCCCTATTGTCTTCTTGAGTGCTCGTACCGATGAAGCCACGGTGGTGAAGGGAATAAAAAATGGAGCAGATGATTATTTGCGAAAGCCCTTCGGATTAGAAGAATTAAAGGCGAGACTTAATAAATTTATAAAAAAGATTTCACCTAACCTAAACACCATTAAATTCGGCGAACTTACTATTGACCCGACCAAAAGGGCCGCAACTCTTATGGGTCAGGTCGTATCTCTTGGTCGGAAAGAGCTAGATATACTGATCCTTCTCACAAGGAAGGCCGGAGACATCGTCACACGAGAAAACATCCTAAACTCAATTTATGACAATGCTGATCTTTATGATCGAACTGTCGATTCTCACATGAGTCATCTGCGGAGAAAAATTCGGGAAATCGCAGGAACCTCGCTACAGATATCTTCCGTCTATGGGCTTGGCTACCGATTGGAATGGAAAACCTGATGAAGGTGCCTTTATATATAAGGCTATTTTCATTAAGTGTGGTTGGTGCTCTTACCATTAGCCTCTTTTCTATATACTTTTTCATAAGACTCGCGGATATGGCGGTAGCGGAATATCGTTACGGCTATTTCATGTATCTTGCCCGTGCGATTGAAAAACGAAATAATTACCAGCCAGTTTCAAAAATCAATGTCAATAAAGTCGATACTCCTCCTGTTGTACAGACTGATACATTTAATCTATTGAAGCTTACTGATTTTGGTCATGACCTGGGACTTTCCGGAGATGAAACAAGTCCCAAGCCTTCTCTTTGGTTAGTGGCCCAGAAAGGGAGGATTCTTTCATCCACTACCGATAAGCCATTACCAATCGAATGGGAAACGCTTCAATTGCCAACCAAAACTCATGGACTCATAACCACCGGCCAGAACTATTTTTGGGAACCAAAAGCATTTATCCTTAAGCTTGATACGACTCCTGTTACATATTTAGTGTCATACAATGATCGGGCCTTGATTCAGGGACCATATCTTCTCATCCAAGGGGCCCATACATTTACCACTGCGGTTTTTGCGGTTTTCCTGGCCCTCTCACTGACTTTTTATTACCTACGCCGTAAGTCCAAAGAGTCGCGAAAAGTTCTGGCACGGTTAGGATCAGGGGACCTCAAAGCACGTTTTGAAATAAAGCGATTTGATGAATTTGGTAATCTCCTCATAGACTTTAACCGCATGGCCAATGAGATTGAAAGACTTGTTGTAAGACTACAGGACACTGAGATATCAAGGTCCAATCTTCTGCAAGAATTGGGTCACGATCTGAGAACTCCTCTTACCAGTCTTAATACTGCTTTTGAAACCTTGAAGGAACATAGTGAACTTCTGACTTCAGAAGAAAGGAGTGAAGTATTTTCAATGATCGATACGGACATCCGATACTTCAAAGACCTCCTGGAAAAGCTAACACTCATCGCAACCATTGATGGCCCTCACTACAAATCAACAACGGAGAAGATAGATCTCACTTCGCTTCTGGAAACAGAAATTTCTTCCCGGCAAATTGCCTCGGGAGAATCTTTAAAGTGGGAACTGATTAAAGATCATGAATCTTCCCCTATAATTCTTGGTGACAACCACCTCATCACCCGTTTATTTAGGAATGCTTTTGACAATGCATCTCGCTATGCTGTGAATAAAATAACCATTTCAATTAACGCGATTAAAGATCAAGTCGAGATAAACGTTACTGATGATGGGCCCGGACTGACAGAAGAAGCTATTAAAGCTTTTGGCAAAAGAAGAGAGAGACGTCTTCGTAAAGATAAAGATCCTAATGATTTTTCCTTAGGCTTAGGTTCAGTGATTATGAAAACCATTGCACAGGTTCATGGTGGACAGCTAGAAATGATGAATCGGCAGGATGACATAGCAACTTCAGGGGCCTGCTTAAGAGTGAAGTTCAACCGCGTGTAGAACTTTTTTCCCATTCTTCATTCCACTTTCTTTCAATATTCATTTTGTATTTTCATTACAAGGCAAAAGACAAGGAGGTCTTGTTCATGAGAATCTATCACACAGTATTTTTCTTTCGAGTGTTGACCATAATGATCCTAAGACCACGCTTGTATAGCGGATGGATGAAAATCTCACGGTTTCTCCACCCTCCGTGAATAGGGAGTAAGTAATTGTTTTTATAGAATCTACTTCGGTCTTCCATTAAGTAAAACTTATAGTATACATTACTCTTCATTGACACTGACCCCCACTGCACGTTAAACCTTGGCAAACAAAAGTGGAGGCTGCATGAAACTTCTCATTATAGCATTGATCACATTGACCTCATTAGCCTGGGGTTCTCGCTATAAAGCTGAATACCCCATGGGACCTGACCTAGCCTTAACTCCTGGGAAACTTTGTGAAAGCCCTGACTCCTACCGATATCCTGAAAGAATCGCCTACTGCAATCGTGAAGTGGATCCTTATACTAAAGAAGAGATTTTTCGGACGTACCGGGATAATGGCTATCGTTTAAAGATTGAGGATCGAGGAGATTACAAAATTGACCACCTCATTCCCCTCTGCGCAGGTGGTAGCAATCGAGAAGAAAATCTATGGCCTCAGCACAAGAGCCTTTTTCAATTAACTGATCCCTTAGAAAGCCTTGGATGCGAAAAACTTCGTCAGGGAAAAATCACGCAAAGAGATTTAGTAACAGCTATCATCAGAGCAAAATCTGACGTGGCCATTGTTCAACAAACGATTCAGTTTCTGAGAAGATTATAGTTTAGATATGTCGTTATAGGCTTCTCGCTCAAAGGAGATGTTGCGATAAGCCTCTAAATGATTCAATCCCCTCCTCCGTCCTAGCCAGTATTCATAAAGATACTGGCAATAAAATCTCAGCACACCCAATCTTCTAATTTGATTTAAGTGAACTTCCTCATGCTGGGTTACCTCAAGTGAGGGACTTGAGTCGCAATAAAAAACGAAGGGATATAGAACAATAGCATTAATTTTGAAGACTCTTAAAAATCTGCAATTTTTAACATTCATAGTTTAAAAAGTGACCTTCCCGGAGGAAGGCCACTTTCGGTCCTAAGACCTATTCTTCTTCCGTGATGAACATCCCGAAGGATGCATTCTGCCTTCCCTGGCAAGATCGGATACTGCATTCATTAGTCCTTTTCAAAATAATAGACACAGAACAAGTTTCTACAATCTTTCCAGTATGACTTTAAACTCAACTGAGCCCTGGAAGCGAGGTCGCAAAATTCATCAACAGTGTACTTATAGGAATTTTCAGTATGGATGGTCTCTCCACCCCTGAAGTGAATAACCTTGTCACAAATGATAACTTTTTGCGGGACTTTACTTTTTAAATGCATTTCAACTCTTCCCAATGCCTCGTTATAAAAAGCTTCATGGGTAAAATTCTGAATTTCAAAGGAAGCATTGAGTTCATCATTCAAGCGATGAAGAAGATTTAAGTTAAAAGCTGCAGTTACTCCACTTGGGTCATCATAGGCCAGCTCTAAAACTCGTTGGTCCTTTTTGAGATCAACACCTATTAATATTCCTCCACCGGCACCAATCCATCTAGAAAACCTCTTCAGAAGCTCTATGGCCTCATGGGGAACTAAATTCCCAATGGTTGAACCGGGAAAGAAAATAATTTTCTTGTGTGCTTTAAGTTCCTCTAATTCTTCTAGCTCGTGATCCATGGTAAAGTCTCCACTGACTGGAATGACTTTTAAGTCTGGAAACTCTTCCCGGAATTCTACGCTCATTCTATCAAGAATCTCTGAAGAAATCTCAATTGGCACGTATCCCTTCGGACACTCAAGCTCCTTCAGTAGTTTCCTCACTTTTTTTCCGTTACCACTTCCAGGCTCTATAATGAGAGCTTCTCTACCTATTAAGGCCGCCATTTCACGGACATTGGTGGTAAGAATTTCCTGTTCGCTTCTGGTTGGATAATATTCAGGAAGTTCACAAATTTCTTCAAAGATCTCAGATCCTTTCTTGTCGTAAAGATATTTGGGTGGAATCATTTTCTGAACTCGTGTAAGTCCATCTAGTACTTCGTTAGAAAAATGCTCATTACTCATGCAAGATCCTTTGCTAAGCGAATTCCAGAATATTGCCACCGCATATGCGGATAATAAAAATTCCTATATGTCGGACGATAATGGGACTTGGGAGTCACACAGCTTCCTCCTCGCATCACAAACTGATTACACATGAATTTTTCATTATATTCACCAAGGCCAGCTTGAAATTTTTCATAACGTGGATAAGGTAGATAGGCGCTACTGGTCCATTCCCAGACAGAACCATGTATTTGAGAGAAAAGTTCGTGATCTTCTAAGGCAGGCTCCGGTTCGTAGTATTCATTTTCCAGGAAAGAGCATTCGCTTTTCTCCATTTTAGCTGCGGTTTCCCACTCAAATTCGGTCGGAAGCCTCGCTCCTTTCCATTTGGCGAAGGCCATCGCCTCGTAATAACTGACGTGAACTACCGGCGCAGAAAGATCCAAGGGCATCATGCCGCTGAGAGTGAAATTCCACCACTTCTGCCCATCTTTTTCCCAATACAAAGGATGACACCATTTCTCTTTTTCTTTTAAATCCCAACCGTCAGAAAGCCATAATAGCGGATTATCGTATCCACCTTCTTCTATAAAAGCGAGATACTCATCATTTGAAACAAGGTGGGAAGAAATCATACAGGACTCAATCCACTGCTTGTGCGAATCTCTCTCATTATCAAAAGCAAATTCCTTAGAGCTTTTTTCGACCCCAATTTGAACAATCCCCGAAGGAATATTTTGCCAAACAGGCTCAGAGTTCACAAAAGGCCCATGAGAGTGATCAGGACTGTAATGAGGTCTTAACGGGTTTTCAAAAAAATTCCTTTTAATATCCATTAACAGCAATTCCTGGTGTTGCTGCTCATGATGGATACCCAGTTCCAACACGTCCTTTATCAGATAAAATTTTTCTTCTTCCAAGGACTCCACTTGTGCCACTACTGTTTGTGTTATTACATGACGATATTCCATGATCTCTATAACAGTAGGTCTTGAGAGAATATTCCTTTTTGACTTGGTTAAATATCCACCCAATGATCTGTAATATGAATTAAAGAGAAATCCATACTCAACTCTGAAAGGCTCATAATTTTTTTTAATCC
This sequence comes from Pseudomonadota bacterium, assembly GCA_023432655.1. Lineage (GTDB taxonomy): Bacteria > Bdellovibrionota > Bacteriovoracia > Bacteriovoracales > Bacteriovoracaceae > Peredibacter. The sequence continues at coordinate 13,676 of JAEYUK010000117.1, forward strand.
TTTTTAAAACAAAATTTTCAAAGAACCAGGAGGTATGGGCGAGGTGCCATTTAGGCGGACTTGTGTCCTCTGTCACAGACACAATATAGTCCTCGTAAACCAGAGGCTTAACCAAAGCTTCGGTGGTTCTTCGAACAGATAAAAAAAACTCAATCAGAGCTTCTTTCTGATAGTGATAATGATCTTTAGTTAATGTCATTCTTTCTCCGTTAAGTCTGAGATGGCCGGACCTTCTATTACTTTACCCCGTGTATTGAACCGGCTTCCATGACAAGGACAGTCCCAGGTCTTTTCAATATCATTCCAATGAACAATGCCGCCCAAGTGAGTACATATCGCCGACTTTCTCTCAAAATGGCCTGCATCGTGGTAATAGCAAGTTTTTTAAAGCCCTTCACGGCGGACTCCACCTCCATCTAACGGTATCTCCTGAAGACTATCAATTTCAGACGGCTTAACCCAATCAGCATAGTGCCGAACCGTCGTGATATTGTCTTTGATGAAGTCTTTCATTCCACTGGTTGAGAAACGGGTTGGATCAAAAATAGGGGCCCAGGCATTATCTTTTTTTTCAATAAGGTCAGAAATGATTTGGGAGGCAATTGCTGAAGATGTCATACCTATTCCAGACTCTCCGGTAGAGATGTAGACATTTCTCTCTAGTCCCGGGTTAATCCCGATAAAGCCAATGCCATCAGATGGCTCGTATATTTGTCCTGACCATTTATGAATGACATCTTTTAAAAAAGTAAATTTACTCCTCGCCCAGCTCTCGATGTTAAGGAATGGATCATTTTGGGGTGTCTCTCCAACCCGGTGGTCTTCACCGCCAACGATGAGTTTATCATCCATAAAACGTACATAATGATAAGGATCTTCCGTATCCCACAAAAGACATTCCTCCAGTGAGAAATGGTTCATTATAGAAAAGGCTACAGCATAGGTTCTATAGGGAAACTGTCTCGTATGAATGTGAAACCTGTTATTCACGGGAGTATTTGTCGCTACGATTAAATGGTGAGATTGAATTTCAAAACCTGCATCAGTGAGAAGATTCCAGGTCTCCCTGTCTTCCTGACGCATATCCTGAATGTGAGTCCCTTCATAAATGGTGACATCAAATTTCTTCATGCTCTCAATAAGACCACGAATATACTTTAACGGATGAAACTGTGCCTGATCTTTATATTTTAGTGAACTCACATTTTCATTAAGTAAGGGAGTCGTTTCACAAAAATCTAAATCTGCTCCACAACTTATGGCCGCTTGTTTTTCATTTTTTAAAAACGTTTCTCCGACATTCTTTCCGCAGAAGTAATACCCATTGAGTCTCTTAAAATCGCAGTCAATTCCTTCTCGGATGATATTATCTTCAATCAGATCAATCGCCTTCCGATGGGCCTCAAAAAATAGCGACACCGTTTTCTCATCATGATTTTTAAGTAAATCCTGAAAAGGATCTTCTAGCTGACATGTTAGGTGTGCCGTGGTTCGACCGGTTTGTCCTGACCCCAGACTGAAGGCTTCTACCAGAAGAACCTTATGACCTCTTCTTCCCAATTCATAGGCAAGAGTAATTCCAGTAATTCCCCCACCCACGATACAAATATCTGATCGCAAGTTCTCAGTGACTCTACCAAAGGAAGGCAATTCAAGTTTTTCCCAAATTGATTCGGTTCTATCTTTTAACATCATAATCGTCTCTCATAATCTGTATGACGATCCTGATTAGGTAAATGTCTGACGCCTTCATCTAATGGAATATGACTTTGTTCTTCCAGGTCCTTGTCTTGAACAGAGTCCTTTAAAGTAAAGTTTTTAACAGATTGATAACTCTCTTTCCTAACTCCCGCCTCGGCACGGCTTTGCCGGAAAGCATAGGCCGTAATGAGAAACACACCACTTAGGACTATATGTACAATGTGGTCTGATCCGCCAAATTCTAAAACATTCGGAATAATCCTTAGAAGATTTTCATCGGCTTCCATGTGTCCGACACCTGGGTAACCAGGTTCACCGAACACGAATCCTGAAATTCCTAAAATTCCGTACAATGCTCCGAAACCGATGCAAAAATTATAGGCCTTACGGCTTTCATCGGCGTATCCCGACCAAAGCGCCAGCACCCCGGAAATGAGATGAATAAAATTATGGGCCATACTTAGATGCATGCCCATGAAACCTGGAACAATAATACCCAAGAGACCTATAGCGATAAAAATAAATCCCAAGGTGATACATACTCTCTGAGTCATGGTTCGGGTACTGACATAAGTTGCCATAACCTACTCCTTGTTCAGGTAAGACCAATAAGAAAATGAGCAAGTCAGGGGCCAATGTTGCAAAACTTGAAGTTACTAAAAGTACATCTCTTGTATGGTGCCTTCCGACATACCAAGGAGGAGGTTTGCCCCGTAAAACAGAGTCTTTAACTTCATCAGCTATTCGCGACTTCAATTTCTTAATTAACCCATGAGACACTAAAGCCTTCAGGAGGTTCTTATGCGTCCCCAAACGATAGTCATTGCCATCCCCTTGGAACAAGAACTACTAGACCCTCTATATGAATGGGGACGGCGTTTTGATTTTGATCATGTCAAAAATGTTCATCTCATCCATGTCGTGAAGAAAAACATTACTCCGCTGGAATTTGGTTTAATCGAGTCTCCGGACGACATAACTTATGCTGAAATGATTCCTACCCTACATAAGTTTGTAAAAGATGAAGCAAAAAAAATAATTCCTCCAGGATTCAAAGGTGGAATTGAGTTTCATATTGCCAAGGATTTTCATCCCGAAGAAGAATTTATCGATCTCCTTAAAACTCTGCAGGCCGATCTCATCGTAGTTTCGACCCGCGGGAAACATGGTTTTGAAGGTTTCTTCCATAACTCTTTTACCGATTACATGGTTAAGTTTTCTCCTTGTGATGTCTTTGTCGTAAGGCCCGAAACGTCAATACCTGAGAATTTCACTCAGTCCCCCTAAACCCTTCAGAAGGAACTCCAAAATGCCGATAGCATTTAGGAGGAGTTCCACATGCATTTTGGGATGCTATTAATTGTTCTGTCGTTGGCACTGAGTTGTGTCCAAAAGGATTCTTCCGCCACTGCGGAAAAGGGACATAACAATACACCAACTGATGGGGGAACAACCGGAGGGTCCGGAGGTGGAACCAATCAAGATGATCCCCTGGCCCCATACGCCTGGCATTTAAACAACGTTGGCCAAAAAGCCTTTAGTCTCACTGCCGGAGTGAGTGGAAAAGACATAGGACTCAAAACCGTTCATCAGGATTTAAATATCCGCGGAAGAAACGTTCGGATCGCAATCTCTGATACCGGTACAGAAATTACTCATAGCGATCTCGCTGCAAACACTTTAGGTCCAGAAGAGCATCGTAACTATACCTTTTCTAACTCGAGTGCCTGGCCCGGTTCGAGTCCCCTCCCTACAGATGAGGAAGGGCACGGAACAGGAGTCGCGGGTTTAGTAAGTGCTGTAGGCTGGAATGGAGTTGGCTCAAGGGGCGTAGCTCCTTCGGCGAAATTTGCGGCCTTCAGATATCTCTACACTCCTTCTTCTGCGGATAACACAAGCTCCCGCTTGGCCAAAAAGATCGACCAAACCACCGGGAACTTCGATATCTTTAATTATAGTTACGGGTTTTCAGATACAGGTTTTTATCAAGAAGATGATCTCGTTATAGAAGCTTTAAAGGCCGGTGTGACTTATGGAAGAGGCGGAAAAGGTTCAATCTATGTGCAATCTGCCGGCAATGGTTTTTATGGCCAGTACTATATTTGCGATCCTTCAGATCCAGATTGCGTTATCACTTCATTTGGAAATACGAACGCCCATAGTGATTTAGCCACTCCTTATAAAATTGTCGTGGCGGCAACTGCGGCCCACGGGTATGCGGCCAGTTACTCCACACCCGGCAGTAGCATCTGGATCTCAGCTCCTGGTGGGGAAGATGGTGAATATGAGCCGGCCATGATCACAACGGATCTTTCAGGTTGCTTCACTGGCTACAGTACCCGGAATATTACCCGTCAAACAGAATTTGATTTCGGCTATCATAACCTCAATTCTCAATGTAATTTTACCAGTCGCTTTAACGGAACATCATCCGCAGCTCCAGTTATCTCCGGAGTCGTGGCCCTCATGCTCGAGGCCAATCCAAATTTAACATGGAGAGAAGTAAAACACATCCTCGCAATGACGGCCGATGTTGATGACTATGTTTATGATCCTTTAGACAACATAATTGAACATCCCTTAAAAACAGTACCAGATGGCTATATTTATGATGAAAAATGGGTCCTGAATAAAGCGGGCAACTTTTTCTCAAATTGGTACGGCTTCGGTAGGGTCAATGCAGATAAGGCCGTCAGGGC
>JAEYUK010000115.1 GCA_023432655.1 Pseudomonadota bacterium
CAGCCTCTACTGAAGCGTTGAAAGACAGAAGTTTCGTCTGAAAAACGATGTCGTTGATGATATTTGTTTTCTCACGAATTTCTTTTATGACATCAATGATCTCAGCAATTCTCTTAGATGAAGCTGAGTTTTGATCAAGCACATCGTTGTTACTTTGTGAAATTTTACTAATGCACTCGCTCAGATGCTTCACAATATCCTGCCCTTCATGCGAAGCCTTTAAGCAATTCTCAGCAGCTGATTGAGTTAAGGAAGAGTTATCTTCATTCTTTTGCGACATGAGACCGATTTCTTCCATTGAAGCGGAAGTTTCAGTAATACTCGATGCTGATGATGAGACTCCCTCGGATACAGTGTTCCCTGTCTTGGCCAGTTCTGAACTCAATGAAGTTAATTCCAAACCTGAGTCATTAAGCGATTTCAAAACTTTCCTCATGTTTTCAACTAAACGGTGAGAAAATATAAAAGTTCCGATGAATGACAAAAGAGCAGCAAAGCCCAAACCGCCATAAAGACTCCATCTGAGTTCAGTCATAGTGCTTCTGATCGTATCAAAATAGATTCCACTACCAACAATCCATCCCCAGGACTTAAATACCTTCACATAGGAATACTTCTCAACAGGAACGTCACTTCCCGGCTTAGGCCACATATAATGGAGAAATCCTCCGTCATGCGAGGCAACTATTTTATTCATCTCAACGAAGATTGCGACCCCTTCAGGGTCTTTCATTTGAGAAATATCCTGACCATCAAGTTTAGTTTGTGTTGGGTGCATAACCATTTTTAATTCCAGATCATGAATCCAGAAATATTCTGATTTCTCATAGCGAAGACTGCTGATGGCCTGCTTCGCCAGTGTTTGGGCCTCAAGCTGGGTCAGTTCTCCTCGGAGTTCCTTGGCATGGAAGTCCTTAACCAGATGATCCACCACCTCTACGGTATTGCGAATTTTGGTTTTGTAGCTTTCAACGAATATTCCCTCGATGAAAGGAAAGACGTAGAAGTGAATGAGGGTAAAAATAAAGGCAAGTGAAGCGAGATTCAAAAGAATCAGCTTAAGCGAGAGAGGCATTGTTTTAAATTTATACAACATAAAGTTCCTTGAAATGTTTGTTTGAACACTTTTCCTTTCGTCGAAAAAGGCTAGAGAATTTAGTGAGTTGCAAAATATTCGTATGCTTCTAAAATAAGACAGAGGACTTTAAGTCAAGTATCCTATCCTGGCATAAAGTTTTAAATGCCCCTATACTGGAATGAACTCTAAAAAGTGATGAAATATGAATAAGTTATTATGCCTGGTGCTTTTATTTTCGTTTGCATGTTCTTACAAAAAGGGAAACCAGATCGAAAGAGGACATGAAAAGCTTTATTCCGAACCTGATGCTCCGGAATTAAGCGAGCTTGAACCTCATCAAAAAAGAGTCGTCATCGCGACCACCAATGATATTCATGGAAACTATAAACCGGAATTAATCACTTTCGCTGATAAGCACAACGAGGCCAAGCAACATATCAGAGTTGGTGGTGTTGATGTCGTTAATAGCTATTTTAAAATTCTAAGAGAAACTTATCCAAACTTTGTCCTGGTAAATTCAGGAGATCTTCTTTCGAATACCACTGAGATTAAACTCGTTCGGGATTATTATTCGTTCTTAAAGTACGATGCCTTAACCCTTGGGCTCAATGACTTTAACCTAAAAGTGCCTGCAGATGTGGGGACCAGTTCCAATCTATTCAAAAAACTTTCCGATAAAAACTCTGCTCCGCTGATTATCAGTAATCTTTATGATTTAAAAACAGCAAGAGGAGTCGAATGGGAAGGCACGAAATCTCATCTCATCAAAGATGTTGGTGGCGTCAGAGTCGGAATTATTGGTCTCATCCCCGACGACATTGCAAATCTTACACCTGTACAAAACCGTGTGGGACTATTTATTGAAAGTATGGCCCAGTCGACTCTCCGTCATGCCCGGCTGTTACGATCTTTAGGAGCTGAAATTATCGTTGTCCTGACCCATCAGGGTCTTGATTGCTCGACAGAGCTGGCCTCAAAGAAAAAGTTACCACCAACGAAGGTCAACTTCGAACCCCTTCAGGAAGGCGTCTGCGAAACCGACAATCTTCTCGGTCAATATCTGGAAAGACTTCCACCTCAACTAGTAGATGTAGTTGTTGGGGGAAGGGTGCCGAACAAAATGGCCAATTACATAAAAGGAACTCTCGTAGTAAGTGGCTTTCATGATGGCAGAAGTTTTAATTATGTAGAATTCACCGTGGACACAAAAGCGAATCGAATTATTCCTGGGAAAACGATCGTTCACCAACCTGTGATGTTCTGTCATGAGTTTTTTAAGGATTCAAAAGACTGTTACACTGAAGATTCTTCGGTAAATCATAAGGAACGAATTCCTGCCACATTTTTAGGTAAGCCCATTGAGCGGGATCTTTCTCTGGAAAAAAGGTTTCCAGGGATAAGTTCCGACAGAAGTGCCAAAGTTAAAAACTCTTTTGAAGTGGGAGAAGGCCTGAAAATTCTGGGAGCAGATCTTTCTTATATCCACGATTCCTCAGGAGAAAGCCAACTGTATGTGATGAAACTAAAAGGTGCAGTTTTGATTAAGTTACTGGAAGAAGAATATAATCTTGGTCGACTCACAGCTTGGTCGCCTACTCCTTTTATTGTTAAAAACAACGAACTCACTTTGAAAATTGCAGGACATGAGATCATTAGAAATCAGGATTATCGATTACTCACGGACCTGGAATCTTTGCAAAAGCACTACTCACTTGTAAAACTTTTTAAAAGTGTCAGTTCCCAATCTTTCGCCAATTACTCCTGGTCTTCAATCGGAAACATGGATCAGATTTCGACGGCCCTTGCGAGTCCTGCTCGTTAACGACAAAAAGCTTTAAGTCCCTCGCACTGAACACTCAATCCTTTATTACAGTAAGCAAAACTCGAGTCCGTTCGACAATCAAATGGCTCTTCCTTTCCTTGCCAAACCATTCCCCGGCGACAAGCAGGCCGCCCTTTGCTTCCACAAAAATGACGACCGCAATACTTAGGTCCTTGAAAGCAGCCATTAGGAATTTCATACCAACCATCCCTACAATCATGACAAGTTGATGGAGTGACTTCCTGGCAGTCATCATTAATGTTGTGACATAAACTATCGGCTGCAGGATAAGTCGTGACAGAAGATTCAACTGAAGTACGAGAGGGGGCCAGGAGAAAAATCTTATTCCCTTTAAATTCAGCGGAAGACAGACTCATTCCGGCTTCCCTGGGAACAGAGTTATTTTGAAAACGTATTTCCCAAATTTCACTCCTAAAATCTTGAAACCCCAAATCCAAAATAAGTTTTTTATCACCTGTATGAAACTGAAAGGTTTTAAGGTTTTTCCACTCCTGATCCCCGGGAGAAAGTAAATAGTCCTGGCATTTATGGTCCATGGAAACGGTTTTAACCTTTAAGATCCCTGGTTCCTTGCCTGGTACTCGTAAATAAACGCAATCCTTTAGGAATTTAAATTTCTGATCAATATAGACGAAGTCAAACATTGACTGCCATGAATCTTGAGGTTTAGTGAGAAGTTCATTTTCCTTATAAAACTCATGGCGGCTGGCAAGTTCCAGCAAATAATCCCAATGGGCCGGTGGAGCTGATTGTCCCAGGAACGGAAAGAGTAAGATGAAAAGAATTATTCTCATTTGACGACCTCTTCGTAACATCTAAAGGCCACAGGTAATTTATCTTGCTGAAGTCCATTCCAACCAGAAAGCTTTCCTAGCTGATGCCACTCTGACTTGGCCGGAAGGAGCCGAGATGACATTTTTAAATTCTTCTCTGGTTCAATAAAATTCCTTAAAGCTTCAGGATAGAATCCTAAGGCAAAATTAAATCCCATCCAACTAGCAGAGTCAGTGGAGAAGTGACTCTCCTGACATCCCTTTACTTGGGCCAACTGACAATCGAGAGGGGCCAATTGGTAATCAGGATTAATTCTCGCCATTCCTAAAAACGAGCGACTCAGATCTCGTTGCCATGGCGTATCTGGGCGGATCACTCTCGTGGGTCTAGTCTCTTTAAAATCAGCTGGCGACATGGAAGCAGCATCGAAAAGTTTTGCCTCCAGGACTCTTTTCCCATAATAGGCACAGTAATTTGCCTGATCCTTGGAACTAAGAAGTGCTGGATGAGGCCATTTTTTAGGATCCAGTACCAGCTTTTTTGTCTCACCCGTCAAAACTCGCCACTCATTAACTTGTCTGTTAGTGACATAAAATTTATCGATGAAAATATCTCTTCCGAAATTATCCCAAATGAATCCTTGTTCCTTAGCATTCTTAACCTGACCGTAGCCATAAATACGTTGTGGAAGATAAGTATCGCGACAAGTATCCGCTAAAAAAATTGTTTGATTGGAACCGGGAACTTCTTTAAGCGCGAGCTCAATCAGATAACCGTATTGGTGCTTGAGTCCTCTTTCTGTTCGTTTATAAAGCTGGGAGTACCGAGGATCAGAAGATATTGCCGGGATGGGATCAAAAACGGGGCGTGCCACTACGTGATATCTTTGACCAAAGATATCAACCTTTAAGGAAGGATTATCTTCAATGCCATTCTTCCAAAAACACTCCCAAAAAAGGGGATTACATTGGTAATAGCTGCGTCCAACCGATGGATCATAATGAATCTCTTCTTCGCAGCGTGTTCCCTCTGGGGGAATGAGGTTTCCCCCCTCTTCCCACAGCTTCACAACTTGAGGTAGCGCCGCTTCAATCACTTGAGTGAAAAGCTTTTCCTGAGTTTCAGGGCGCTTCATTCTAACCGGCGCTTCTGGACGTGGTCTCAGAAAGAGCAAAATTATACTTAAAATGCTCAGAGTGCCCAATAAGATGATGATCTTTGGTATAATAGAGTTATCAGAATGTCTCTTCACAGGATCAGGTTATATGAAATGGATGGAAGAAGTAAATAAAGAAGAAGGTCGCTACAAAACGGTATTGGCCTTTGAAGATTACATGAAGCTCTTTGAAAAGAATCCAGAGAAGGAGTTACGGCCTACCAACATCTACCTGCGGGATATGTTTGACTACTTCGGAAAAGATGAAAACGGAAGTTTCTCACTCTTTACTCGAGAACATGCGGACGCTCCTCCCGTTCAAGGACAACTCAAAACGCAGAATAAGATTTATCAATACCTTCAGAACTTTATGGAAGAAGGTTTCAATAATAAGTTCATTCTTCTAATTGGCCCCAATGGTTCGTCGAAATCGAGTCTTATTAAAAAGATCATGCTGGCCGCCGAAGATTATTCCATGTCGGATGAAGGCTCACTCTTTAGCTTCAGTTGGATATTCCCTATTGATCAGTTTGTAAAAGGATCACTGGGTTTATCCAGTACCAGTGCAGACAAGAATATTCATTCTTACGCTTTTCTTGAAGACAAAGATATTTCTGCCATCCTGACTTCTGAACTAAAAGACCATCCACTACTTCTCATTCCAATCAAGACCCGTCAGAAACTGATTGAAGATGCTTTCAAAAATGATGGTTCAAGACTTGAAACTATCCGAAAGTCTTATCTCTATAATGGAGATCTTTCGCAACGTAATCGCTTAATTTTTGATGCTCTTCTAAAGAGTTACAAAGGGAATTTCCAGGAAGTTTTTAAACACATCCGGGTGGAGCGTTTATTTATTAACCGCCGTTACTCCATTGGGGCCACAACTATCGAGCCACAGCTTCATGTGGATGCCAATCTTCAGCAAATCACCATGGACCGCAGGCTTGCTTCATTACCGCCGAGTCTTCAGTCTTTAAATCTCTTTTCCCTTTCAGGAGAAGTCGTTCTGGCCAACAGAGGGATCCTGGAATTTTCTGATCTCTTAAAAAGACCGCTCGATACGTTCAAATACCTCCTGATGACGATGGAGTCAAAAACCATTAATCTCCATGGAATTTTAACGGAGCTTGATATCTTTTTTATCGGTTCTTCCAACGAAATTCATTTCTCAGCTTTTAAGCAGCATCCTGATTTTAACTCATTTAAAGGACGCTTCAATTTCCTAAGAGTTCCTTACCTGATGAATTTCCGTGAAGAAGAAAAGATCTACGCCGAGCAGATTTCCAAACTTAAAGAAGAAGCAATCTTTGAGCCTCACGCTTTGTCTTCACTTTGCCTATGGTCTGTGATGACCCGTATGAGAGCTTCGGTCGCGAAGAATTTCCAGGATGAGAAGTTAGGTAAGATTGCTGAAGTCCTCTCTCCTCTTGAAAAGAGCTTCTTGTATGCAGATAAGGAAACCCCCGACTCCTTCGACTCAGAGTCCAGACAGATCCTTCGTATGGGTATCGATGAAATTCATAATGAGTACGATAATGATTCTATGTATGAAGGGAAGTTTGGTATTTCGCCTCGAGAAGTAAAACAGATCATCTATGATCTGGCCTATACTAATAAGTCAGTTACCTTTGTTGAGGTTTTGGATTATCTGAAAGAGCTCATTGAGAAAAAAGCTGAGTACGACTTTCTAAATATCGCCCCTCAAGGCGAATATCACAACGCCGGAAGATTCATTGGTCTCATTGAACACTGGAATCTGGATAAACTTGATACCGAGGTTCGTGAATCACTTGGTTTAGTGGATGAGCGCTCTTACGAGGATTATATCTCCCGCTACATACTCTCCATTAACGCTGTCATTAAAGGGGAAAAAGTTAAGAATAACGTTACCGGTAAATTCGAAGCCCCTGACTCATACTTCATTAAAGAGTTTGAATCCAACGTGCACATGAACGAAGACGCAGAAAAATTCCGCTCTAATCTTATCGCACGCCTGGGTGCCTATGCTCTCGATCACCGCGGTAAACCAATCGTTTACTCAGAAGTTTTTGAAGATCTGGTAAATCTTCTTCAGGAATCATTCCGTAAGGAACAAAAGAAGATTATTGATAAAATTGGCCGCAATTTAGTGCTTTATCTGGCCGAGAAAAAAGGCGGACACCATAATGTTGAAAAAGAAGTGCGCGATATGATCATTAATATCATCACTACCCTTCAGGACAAATATCATTATAGTGAAAACGGGGCCATCTCTTCACTTCAATATCTGTTAAAAATGCGCTATGACACTCAAAGATGAGTGAAATTGAAAAAACCTTTAGTACAGAGAAATACGTAGTCACCCATACTGTTCAGATCGAGCAGGATGGGTGGCGTCTCGACCAGTATGTGCAAAAATGCATGCCTACTCTTTCCCGTCAGTTTCTTAAAAAGAAGATTGAAAAAGGCGAAGTGGAAATTTCCGGAAGGAAGTCTCCCCATAAGCCAAGTGTTAAAGTTCATTATGGAGAGAAGATTACCATCACGACTCATAATGATGGCATGATTGAAGATGAGTATTGGCATGGGAAACCTGTTCCTCGTGATCAAAAACCGGGAGTAGTTTTTGAAGATGAAGAGCTTATTGTAATTAATAAGCCCCCATTTATGATTACTCATCCTGCGGGAAAAAATCTTTTTTACTGTGCCACTGTCTTCTTTGAAACCATTTACAAAAAAACTATTCATTCCATTCACCGGATCGACCGCGAAACCTCGGGTCTTCTCCTCTTGGGAAAAAATCCTAAAGTGGCCCAAAGAGTGAGTCAGCTCTTTGAAGATGATGTCGTGAGAAAATGTTATTTTTTCATTGCTCACAAAAGGCCTGGGGCCAAAACCTTCCCCTTTACCGCCAGAGAACGGATGGACCGGGAAGAAGACAAAATTCCAAGAGGGATGATGTCGGTATGGCCGGAAGATTCAGAGTTTGGGAAAGAATCAGAAACGTATTTTGAACTCATCTTGGAAAAAGAGGACTATGTTCTCGCGATGGCCTTTCCCAAAACCGGAAGGCAGCATCAGATCCGGATTCATGCAGCTTACAACGGTTACCCTCTTCTTGGTGAGAAGCTCTATAACGGAGATCCAGGGGTGTTTATGCGTTTTAAAGACCATGAAGCGACGGACGAAGATCACGCTCTCCTGCAAATTCCACGACATGCCCTTCATGCCACGGCCTTAAAACTCAGTTATCCCAAGGATGAGATGACTTACTTCATTGCCCCCCTCCCGGAGGATCTGGCCCAGTGGTTAAAAGAAAAACTAGGTCTGGAGCGCACCCAAGTAGAGAAAATGATTAAGGATAAGGTAGAACAATTCCTAGCTTAAAGTTGACCGAAAATCCGCGCAGTGCTAAAAATCCCGCATGAATGAAGATAATGATTTAATCCGTCTGGAGTGTTCTCCCGAGGAACTTGAAACTTGTTTAAAGGTTCTCCAAAGTATTGCTCATAAAAGTGAGCAGCTTACACTTTTAACCCATGAGCAAAGAGTTGCGATGTTTAAGGCGGCGGGTACCATCTCTCGTCCTGATCGTGAAGAAGTAAAAAAACGTCAAAAAGATGTGAAAAAGCTTCGTAAACAAATTGCTAAAGAGGCCAATCGAAACGCTCGTCGTTTAACGGGAATCCGTTCGGCCCGAGATATCCCTGTTTTTTCTGCTCCTGAACAAATCACGTTTTCAGAGCGTCTACAAAAAGAAGAGATGAATGAATACGCCACTCCTCATGACTGTTACGTCTGCCGTGAGAAGTTCACTAAGGTTCATCATTTCTACGATACTATGTGCCCCAAATGTGCGGACCTTAATTATGCTAAACGTTTCCAGACGGCTGATCTAACCGGCCAGGTGGCGCTCATCACGGGTTCCCGTTTGAATATCGGTTATCAAGCGACACTCATGCTTTTGCGCGCGGGAGCCACAGTTATTGCGACCACTCGTTTCCCAGTAGACTCTGCCCTTCGCTACAGTAAAGAAAAAGACTACCCGGTTTGGAAAGATCGCCTTCGTATTTATGGACTCGATCTTCGCCATACTCCAAGTGTGGAAATCTTTTGTCGATACATCGAACAAAAATATGAGCGCTTAGATATTCTTATCAACAATGCGGCCCAAACTGTTCGTCGTCCGGCGGGCTTTTATGCGCACTTGATGGAAAATGAAAACAAATCGCTGGCCGAACTTCCATCAGAAGCCACTCACCTTCTGGAAGAATTCCAAAATTGTGTGAACAAACTTCAATCAATTGAATTTGGTGCAGACAAGAACGTGCCAGTTGCCTGGAACGACCGCGCCCCTGGTGTTGGTATTCGTGCTTCAGCGAAACTTTCTCAAATTCCTTATACGATCGATAACTCGCTCGTGGCAGAAGAAGTTTTCCCGGTTGGGAAACTCGATGCCGATCTTCAACAAGTGGATCTTCGTAAAACTAATAGCTGGCGCCAGCGCCTGGGTGAAGTTCACACGGTAGAGATGCTGGAAGTGCAATTAGTGAATGCGGTGGCCCCGTTCGTACTGTGTAACCACCTGGTGGGTCTTATGAGAAAAGACTATACCGGTAAAAAACACATCGTGAACGTTTCAGCGATGGAAGGAAAATTCCACCGCTTCTATAAAGAAGACCGCCATCCTCATACCAATATGGCGAAAGCGGCCCTCAATATGATGACCCATACAGCGGCCACAGACTTTGCTAAAGACGGAATCTTTATTAACGCTGTTGATACTGGTTGGGTAACAGATGAGGATCCGGCCGAGTTATCAGAAAGAAAACAGAAGCTTCATGACTTCCAACCACCGTTAGATATTGTGGATGGGGCCGCCCGAGTGATTGATCCAATTTTTGATGGGATTAATACCGGTAAGCATTGGAGTGGAAAATTTCTAAAAGATTATTTCCCGATCGACTGGTAAATAAATTCCAAACCATATTTTGTGGGAGACCAGATCGGGCGCTTCAGATCTGCCTCCCCTAATATGTCGGCCGTCCAGATATTGCAGGTTTTAAAGAGACTAAATTCCCCGTAACTCTCATAAAAATTATCCGTAAGATCGTAACCTTTACCGGGTATGAGAATAGGTTTCCTGTCTTTTTGTTTAAACTCCTGAATCACTCTTTCCACGAGTTTTTTATAACTCTCCTTTGATAGGCGTAGGACTCTATGACTGGAATAATCACTGGGATGACTCTCAAGATAATTGACATGAATCACCGCTTGGCCGGGAATAAAGAGAGCATCCCAAGCAAGTTTTAAAGTGAACTTGTCCCAAGTGGGCATCTCGAAATAAAACTGCCGGTCTCCCCAACCAATTTCAATCCATTCACCAGGACGCTCTTTAAAGTCATTGGCATTCAAAAAATCTTCCCAATTATAGACATCGTTTTTCACCGGAAAGACGAGATCTGTATGGATCTCATTTGAGAGAAGAAAGATTTCTATTTCAGGCCGTGGATCATCTGAACCAACAGAAAAAAAGGATAAACCAATGAAGATTAAAATCAAAAAAAGCGAAATGAAACCGACTTTCTTTAACACACGGTCTTAATGAAGTTGAGCACACCCTTCGCCCCGATATTTTCATCCCCTTCCAGGATGATTCTCGGCCTATGATTTAAGCGGTCAAGACAGTGCTGAATGTTACTGACACCCACTGAATTATGGAAGAGTTCAAACATGCTCTCATCATTGGGAGCATCCCCAAAGAACCAGGCTTCAGATTGAGACAACCCTTTCCGGTAGTGATGCAGGAAGTGCTTAACTCCCAGATACTTTGAAATATTTCCGCACCAGAAATTAATATGCACATTGGATTTTGAATAATTGATTTTTTCTTTATCCATAAATCTCATGACATCATCAATCCAACCTTCATCCATGTACTTAAATTCGATCGCTCGATCCGTCAGACGGCCAAAGCTATCTGCAGATAAAGGCACATGAGGAAAGTGATGTTTAAGCTGACCTGTGAAATGAGTTAAACGCTGGAGCTCTTCGTTTGCAACCAGTGGTTCCTGAACGATTTCCCCTTTCTCATCGAGATGAAGAACCACACCACCGCCTTCCATAATGCAGGCCTTGAGAGGAAAATGGGTAAGAAAAAAATGTCCCCACGAAAGAGACCGCCCGGATACGATCACGAGCTCATGCCCATGCTTATGAATGTAATCGATGATTTCAAAAAAATCTCGAGTCAGTCCACCATCAAAAGTTAGAGTGCCATCAAAGTCAGAGAAAAAAATCATATTAATTCCATACCCAGGAAACCAAACAGCCAACGTAATCAGAAGTCGAGCCCAGATCCTTATTCCCTTCTAACGAAAGAAGGATGCGTTCATTTTGTCCTCCTGGAAAAGGCATACTCATTCCAAAAGTAGCTGAAGCATAATAAACAAATTCATCAGTGGCACTATCTATTTTCATACCAGTCGGCATCGCCAGATAAGGAAAAAATTCCTGACCATTGACACTAAACCCTTTGCGCAAAGTAGGGGCCCCACCGAGCATAGAGGAAGTCGTCCGATCAAAACGCTGATACTGAAGATAAGGCTTAAAAGAAACACGCGGCTGTGAAAGCCCTTCATCAAGAAGTTCCAAATCAAGCCCTGTCCCCACCATTAAACCGCGGGAATCTTGCCCGCCTCCGACGGCGAGATCAAAAATGCGCTCCCGACTCACTTCCTGGGTGTAACGAAGGCCCGCCCCCATCTCATTTCGCTCAGACATGTAGCCCGTCATTTCCGCACTTAGAACTCGACCATTATCATTTAGTGGATGGGTGGAAATGCCCACGACTGAAGCGTGAAGAGGAAAGGTGATCATAAATGCTAAATAAAGGAGTTTTTTCATTCTTTAATTATCGTGGCCTCTGAAAAAATTGCAACTATCCAGACCAATGCGCTCTGCATTAATTCAGTTTTCTCATTGACGATGGCCCCCTAGTACCTATAGATTGTCTGTCTACATTAGTGGTGACCGTAGTTCAGTAGGTAGAGCGCCAGATTGTGATTCTGGTTGTCGTGGGTTCGAGCCCCATCGGTCACCCCATTTTAAATTCAGTTTTGATCTCAGCAATGAGTGAAAGATACTAAAGCCCTGTTTAACCCACAGGGCTTTTTTTATTTCGTAGATATTAACGATAACTTAGAGACTCCTGACTTCTTATTTGTTTTCGATAATAGCCTTTTATGGCCCCAATTTGCTGATCATTTAATCCTTCCACATAGGTTTTAAGAATAAAGAATCGATAAAGAATTTCTGCTGATATTTGACGTGCTTTGGGACTATTAATGTACAAAAGTAGAAGCGCTAAACCGAATTCACTTATATCAAATTTGGGTTCTAATCTTTGCTTTCCTTTCGCTCCTGCATGATAAAAATTTTGTATTAAATGGCTCTCTAATTGGTACTTAGAATTAAGCAGTAGCTCCTCTCTGCATTTTTGGATTGCTCGCAGAATGTTGCTATGTTTGATTTTAAAATTTTCAGCTATTATTAATGAATCTGTTACTGGCCCAAAGGGTGAATCTCGAACCCAAACATCACCCATGACATAATTATTTACCAAGTCTTTAAGCCTTGGTGGCTTTACTTCAAACGGACGATCAACTCTAAAATTATCCATCACAATATCCCCTCATTTTCATTCAGCTCAAATTTGAGCTGAATAGATAAGTTGCTAATATTGCTTATTACTTCCCAGGAGAATTAAATGAGAAGATATTATGATCGTTGATCTTTAACACACAGAGATTTTTTGATAACCACTTTTCAATTTTTTGAGATTCTTCTTCTCTCAACGTCAAAACCTCAAATCCTGTATCCGTCACTAGAATCGTATGCTCCCACTGTGCGGATAACTTTCCGTCTTTCGTCACGACAGTCCAATCGTCCGCGAGATGAGCAATTTGTCGTGAACCTTGATTGATCATAGGCTCAATCGTAAACGTCATTCCTTTCTGGAGTTTTGTGCCTTTGCCTTGGGTGCCATAGTGGGCGATCTGAGGTTCTTCGTGCATCTTCCTGCCAATACCATGTCCGCAATATTCTCTTACAACTGTAAAATCGTTTCTAGTTGCGTGTCTTTGAATCGCGTAACCAATATCTCCAACCGTATTACCAGGCTTCACTTGCTCAATACCCTTCCACATACACTCATGTGTAATCTGGCAAAGACGTCTGGCCTCAGAAGAGACATTACCTACCAGGTACATTCGAGAAGTATCTGCAATAAATCCGTGTTTCTTGACTGTGATATCTAGATTCACAATATCACCATCTCTTAGAATATCTTCCTTTGAAGGAACCCCATGGCAAATGACATTGTTGATTGAGCTATTGAGAGCGAATTTAAAATCGTACTGACCTATGGATGATGGAATGGCTTCATATTTATTAATAATTAATTCTTCAGCGTGCTTTGCAATATCATAGGTATTCGTACCAACCTTCACATGATCTTTAAGGATGGTCAGTATTTCGCCAGCAATTTTGCAGGTATCACGATAAAGAATGATTTCTTGTTCTGTTTTTAAGTGAATCATTTCTTTTGGCATTTTTAAGGACGTTTTCGATTGAAAGATGGTCGTATTCAAAAAGAATATTTCTTAATTCTTCATAGGTCTTTTCACGATAAAGCTCACTAAGCATCCCGATCTTCAACCAATGCTCGGCCTGTGAGTTAAGTGAACGATCAAGCGCTTTAGAAGCGATTCTTACTTGTTCATGAATTTCATCAGATATTTTTACGATTCCCATGAGACTTACAATATATAAAACATAGCAAAATGTATACAGCAAATATAAGGCTCCAGGCAGGGCGAGATCTTAAGTTTGTAAAAAACCCGTATTATGTACAATCAAAGATTATGTGTTTTAACTTCAAATTATTATCACTGTAAGAAGGGTGTCATGGAAGAAAATGGTCAGCAGTCTATTTTGAACGAAATAAATGCTCTCAAAGATCGCCTTCAGAAGCTCGAAGAAATCATATTCCCAGTCGTGGCCAATCAGACACCCCCTCCTCTTCCCGTTTCGGAACCAATTTATTCGGAACCTAGCTATTCAGAACCAATTTATAAAGAGAAGCAAGTTAAGGAAAAACCAAAGCCTAGCAATGTCTTAGGGTATGTAGGGGCAGCTTGTCTTCTTTTTGCCATAATCCTTCTGATAAAGTTTTCCATTGATAGTGGATGGCTTACACCTGTAAGGCAAATGCTCATGGCCACCTTATTTGGGCTATCGCTCATTTTCGTTCCCACCTTGAAAAAGATTGAAGACCGTACCTACGTGTCCATACTTCCCGCGACAGGAATCGCAATTCTTCACCTTACCATTTACGGGTGTGTTTTCTTTCACTCACTTTTTCCGCCTTTAATCGGCTTAATAGGCACAGCTCTGGTTAGTGGATTATCACTACTTCTTCTTTCAAAGTTTAGAGAAGAAACATTTGCATTGATGGCGGCAGGGGGAACTTATTTAGGTGCACTTTTTTTAAGAGATAGTTTTTCTTCACTTACTTACTTTTCGTTATATCTTCTTGCTTGGAATATCATATTTGCGTCTACGGCCATTAAACTTAAAATTCGTTCGATCATTGTAATGTGTGCGTACTTTTCGCTCTTTGTGGTGGTCGTCGTGTCTTCTAGTTCGCAAGCTGACCTAAAATGGCCAGTTGTCGCATTACAAACAATTCAGATTATTATTTATTCACTTGCTACATTTCTTTATACGGTTAAAAACCAAGCTAAACTTACTTCGTCAGAAGCACATCAATTCTTTCCTATTTATCTATTCTTCTATGGACATACCTTCTATATCCTGGACTCGATGGATCCTTATTATGCGACAGCATTTGCTGTCATCTTCTCTGTTAGTTTGCTGGTCCTTCATGAAACAGCTAAGACGAAAATGCGCTTAGAGAAGATGAATAGTACTTCCGTAATTTATTCATTCATTACACTAGTGCTTGCTCATTCCATATTCTTTGTAGCTATGGATGATTTTTTCCGGTATGCGACTGTTGCCATCATCTTAATTGCTTTTACATTTTCCAAAAATTATCCGACACGGTCAGAGTTTAATGGGGTAAAAATCATTTTGGGTCTGGTCATTGCTTATGGGATTTTAAATTTAAGTTTTACAACAGGAACGACTTCTAATTTAGCTCTCGTAATCTTTGGTTTCATTTATGGGGCAATAGCCATCTATCACTCAACGAAAGGGATTCAAACTCATCAACAAATAGTCCTTGC
Organism: Pseudomonadota bacterium; assembly: GCA_023432655.1. Taxonomy (GTDB): domain Bacteria; phylum Bdellovibrionota; class Bacteriovoracia; order Bacteriovoracales; family Bacteriovoracaceae; genus Peredibacter. The sequence goes on from JAEYUK010000115.1 coordinate 15,144, forward strand.
GATAGCCCATTCGCAATTTATTATCGCCATTTTTCGACTCAAAGACATTATTGGAGAATATGGCGTTCCTCAACTTTGGATACTCTACTCTTTTATTGTTCTCTATCGCGGAATGAAGAAGCAAGATGCCACAACTGCAAAATCAGTCTTTCCAGTTATTTTTATTGCTATCGTTTATTTTGTTTTTAATTCCTTCGGCATGCTCGGTCAGGGGCAAAGAATTATATCGCTTTTAATAATCGGTGGACTAGTTTATGCCTGCGGATATTTTTATCGTAGAATTAATACAGCACCGGCAAAAGGATAAGCTTTAAGCCCCGTTTAACCTACGGGGCTTAAAGTATTTGTCTCAAATTTAATTTCAAGTTCAAATGCTAAACATCCTCAAATCTTGAATCCTTTTGGCTCGGAACAGCTTTTAAAGCAGTCATTTTCTTATGAGTTTCAGGTCCAGAATGGGAAGCCCCTACCGCAGACTTAAGCG
>JAEYUK010000205.1 GCA_023432655.1 Pseudomonadota bacterium
GCTAAAAATAATTTAACTGCCTTCCACGATGTTTCTGGTAAAGGCTATGAGTTTATCGCAGAACGGATCCGCCATGTGGATAGTTTCAATCCTCAGGTCGCCTCTCGAACAGCGGGCGCTTTTTCCATGATAAAGAAGCTCGATCCAGTGAGACAGGAGAAAATGCGTAAATCACTTGATTCAATTATGTCTGGAAATCCATCCAGAGACACATTTGAGGTTGTTTCTAAGTATTTGGCGCCGTAAGGGCCCTACTTTTTAGATTTTACTCTTACGAGCTGGGGAGCGGGTCTGGTATTTCTGGTTTTTAGGGCCAATACCCCGGCCATAAGGGCAAATAAAGCGGCTGAAAAGATGATAAGTTCCATAAAGGCCTCCTGATTGGCTTAGATCCTTTATCGACATTTCCGTCAAATATCATTATCCCCTTATTTTGAAAAAAATGGGGGGATTTTTTTCCCTTATAAAGCCTTGAAAGTAATGCTATTATGACTGGGAGATCAACAAATTCAGATTGTTAAGTTTGGACCAGTCACTATGGATACAATTCTTTCACTCAGGCAAAAGGCCCTGAAAATTAATTTGGCCAAGAAATTTTATGGCACTTTTGCTGAAATCGGAGCTGGCCAGGAAGTGGCCCGTCACTTTTTCCAGGCGGGAGGCTCGAGTGGCTCGATTGCTAAAACTATCTCCGCCTACGATATGACCTTTTCCGACTCTATTTATGGAAAAGAGCCGTCAGGCCGTTACGTTTCTCAGTCTCGTCTTTTAAGGATGCTTGAGAAAGAATTTAATCTTCTGGAAGAGCGCTTAGGTGACACTCGTGGAAAGGATCACGCTTTCTTTGTTTTCGCCGACACTGTTGCCACTTTAAATTTTAAAAAAACCAATGAAGGACATGGCTGGCTTGGGATGCGCTTTCAAGCGACTCCAGGCAGTCCTGTCAGTGATGTGGTTATTCACGTGCGGATGCTTGATCCACAAAACCTTCTGCAACAAGATGCTCTAGGTATTATGGGTTTGAACCTTGTCTATGCTTCGTTGTTTTTAATGCATGACCCGGAAGCTTTTATCCGTTCTCTTATGGATCACCTGGATTCTTCACGAATCGAAGTCAATTTCATCCGTTTTGGTGGAGATGCTTTTAAAGACATTGATAACCGTCTGATGAACCTTCAACTGTTAAAAGAAGGTTACACGCAGGCGATCATGTTTGATGAAAAGGGAGAAGTGGTTCTCGCCAATGACCATCTTTATAAAAAAGATGTTCTGGTGGTTCGTGGATCTTTCCGTCCGCCTACACTTGTTAGTTTTGATATGATCAAAACGGGTCTTAACAATTTCGCTAAAGACATCGGTAAGAAACCGGAAGATATTGCGACGATTTCAGAGATCACTATCTCAACTCTTAAGGCCGAAGCCGGTGCAGTCACTAAAGAAGACTTCCTAGCTCGCGTGGATCTTCTTTGTACCATGGGCCAGAAAGTTCTTATCACTAATTATCCTCAGTACTATAAGCTTGCGAGCTACTTTGCAAAACTTAATGTGCCTCATTTGGGTCTGGTGTTAGGGATTTATAACTTCCAACAGATCTTTACTGAAGAATACGCCAACGTGGACGGAGGGATTCTCTCCGCTTTAGGCCAGCTCTTCCGCGATTATGTGAAGGTCTATATTTACCCATATAAATCGGAAGACGGTCAGATTGAAACGATGGCGAATTTGAAAGTTCCCAAAGAGTTTGATCACTTGCTTGCTCATTTAAAGAGCATGAAACAGATTGATGATGTCGCCGAGTTTGATAAGGAAATTCTTCACATCTATTCATCCAAAGTCTTACAGATGATTGTGAATAATGAGCCGGGATGGGAAAAGATGGTTCCGCCTTCAGTGGCCCAGGCGATCAATGATAAGTGTCTCTTTGGGCATCCTTGTTTCTTGAGAAGAGAAGAGTAATTCAAAGGCGTTTTTCAAGGTCTAGGAGCTTTTGTTTCATCTGCGGCCCATGAGCAAAACCTCCAAGGCCATTTGAACCCAGCACTCGGTGACAGGGATAAATGAGAAGAAAGGGATTCCTTCCGCAGGCAGAACCAATGGCCTGATAGGCACGGGAGTTAAGCTTTATTGCCAGGTCTTTATAAGTGGCAGCTTTGCCGTAAGGAATTTCTTTCATCGCTTTAAGGACTTTCATTTGAAAAGGGCCGAGGTTGGAATAATCCAAGGGAACACAAATTTTTTTTGATTTGCCGGTTAAATATCTCTCCAATTCATGGAAGCATTCTTCAAAAAATGGATCAAGCACTTCATCTGACTCTTCTTCAACCACATCAATCATGGAGAGGGTTTTCCCATCTCGGGAAGTTAATTTTAGTGTTCCAACGATAGGAAGAGGGGGGAGAATGGCGCTCTTTAATTGTTCTTTCATGCCGCTCAGTTTATCATGCCCAGAAATGAAAGTCATAACCAGTCCCTTTAATAATCCCTTTATTAACCTCGCCCTCGAGGATCATTTCTTACGGGGTGGGGCGGATCTGCCTGTATTATTTTTCTATGTTAATAGGCCTTCGGTGGTCTTGGGCCGCTTTCAAAACCCGTGGCTGGAAACCAATTTAAGTTATCTGGTTCAGAATGATATTTGGCTCGCGCGCCGGCAAAGCGGCGGGGGCTGTGTTTTTCATGACGATGGGAATTTAAACTTTAGTTTCATCGTTCCGACGGGCATGATTGACCGAAAAAAACACGCGGAACTTTTAAGGGAAGCCTTCTTAAAGGCCGGTATTTCGCTTCAGATTTCTCCTCGGAATGATTTGTGGCTTGAGTCTGCCAGTGGCGAATGGAAGAAGGTCTCTGGTTCGGCCTACAAGCAAACCAAAACGGCTTCCTTTCATCATGGCACCTTTCTCGTCAGCAGTGATCTGGAGCGATTGGAAGAGAGTTTAAAGCACACTCTGATTCCAAATGAGACGAAGTCTATTGCTTCAGTGAGATCCAAGGTGATTACCTTAAATGAGCGCCATCCTGGTGTGACCATTTCTGATGTCATAGAGCTTGTGGCCCACTATTTTCATACTATTCCTTTTGAACTCGATGGAACGCTCCTTTCCATGCCGGAAGTGCAGGAGAGTTTTAACCAACTAACCTCGTGGGAATGGCTCTGGGGAGAGACCCCTTTATTTGAGACTCAAGGGGTAAAGGTTCGCAAAGGCATCATTGAAGAAACCAGTGAGCGCTTCACTGCCGAGACGGTGAAGCATCTTTTTTCAGAGGAAGATCTTAAGCGCTTGTTCCCTGATTTTAGTGAGCAGCGCAGGTTGAGCAGCCAGATTTTGTAGCTGTCTGATCCTCGAAAGTCCAATCACTGTAATGATCATTCAAATAGAGGCAGGCCTCCGTTAAAGAGTCAAAACGCTCCTGAAAAACTTCTTTATTTTCATCTTCTAAAACCGTTACGTAATACTCCAGGCGATCTTCCAAAAGACTTTCTGGATTTGCTCCAAAAGAGACTAAGGCGATAAAATTACCTTTTTGGTAACGGGTATATGTCCAATTTTCATTATTTACGCACAGCATCCGACACTCTCAATCAAGTAAACACTTGTATTCCTAGAGCAACTAGTCTATAGTTTGTGGACTTTTATGTAAATGATTACCACTTGAGAGGATTATATGGCGAAGGGACCACGAGTTATTGTGACTTTAGAATGTACAGAAGCAAGAAAAGAAGGAGCATCTCCTTCTCGTTATACAACTACAAAAAATAAAAAGACGACTCCAGAGCGTCTTGAAATGAAGAAGTATAACCCAAATCTTCGTCGTCACACTGTTCACAAAGAAATTAAGTAATTTTTCAAAGAAAGATTTCATAAAAAAAGGGACTCTTTTGAGTCCCTTTTTTTATTTCTTTATTTCAGTTCCTGATTTTTAGTTTGAAGGACTTTTAACTGGTGCCCTTCGATGAGAACGAAGGACTTACGGTCATCATTAGAAAGAGCAAATGAACCGGATTTCACTCCTGAGAGCCCTGGTATTTGGCCCTTAATTTCCGAGATAACAATATTCCTCACTCCTTGAGTAGAGACTATTTTTAAGCGGTAGCTTGCATTGTTCATGGTATTTTCCATGAAGCTTTGCTGCTCTTGAGTGAGTTGATCCAGGATCGAGTAACTTTTTACATCTTCCAGACGTTCCATGAACTTATTAACTTTTGCTTCAGAAAGATCAGTGCCGGCGTTATCCATCCAGCCGTCATCTTTCTTAGTCATTTTTAAAGTCGTCCCATTTTTAATTTGAATTTCAATGGAGTTCAGAGAGTTACTATTAAGAGCAAAAACTTTGGATTCAACTAACTGAGTGAGGTCATAACTTTCCAGCGCCATTTCGATCGGATCAATTTGATAAATCTGATCTTGTCTGGAAAGAGAAAGATAAGCTGAATTATCAATTGGATTAATTAGCCCTACTTTAATTTCAATGTTTTTATTTTCATTATTCGTGAAAAAGAGTGTGAGATTTGGATTATCGAGAGAGAAACTTGAAATGTTGATAGGTTCTAATCGATAAAAGTTTCTCACTCGTATGACATTTAAAGCATCAATAATTTTAACGACAATATCATTTTTGAGCTTTAAAACCTGAGGTTCAACCATTTGCCAGGGACCGGTGAGATTAGCTTCCGGGTGGGTGTTCTCAAAATGAAAAGTTCCATGCTTATTAGTGAGTTTGAAATTTTTTAAGCGTTGAAGTTCATCCACCGGAATCGGGTTAGCATAAATTTGAGCAATGTCTACTTCAGGAGTCTGAGACTCAAAGACCTCTGCAAATAGGCCCAGAAAAAGAAGTATAAAAAAGAAAAAAAACACCAGGAAGGTGGATAAGGAATGTCTTTTAATGGCCTTCATGGAGACATTATACCGGGATTAGATCCCAAGGGAATCATCTTCCTTACTTTTTTTCTTATCACCGATTGTTGGTTCGATGGACATAAGAAAGTTACGGAGATTTGTTCTTTCGCCATTCATGGCGAAGGTGAACTTACACTGGAGTCTATAGTCAGGTTTAACTGAGCTTATGATTCGGCTTCTCATGGCATAATGGTGACAATAGGTCACATCGGCAGTGACCATAAAGTTTTGAGGAATTAAGAACTCAACCACAACGGATTGGCCTTGAAGAAACTTTTCTTTAGTGAAGGTCAGCATGGACTCCATATTGATATCTGAGAGGAGCATAAATCCATAGGAGACCTTATCCAAGTCAGGAACTTGTCTTTGGTAGGGACGCTCAAGGATTGGGTTCGGTTTATTATTCTCAAGACCCTGCATCGTCTGTTCAGCGATAATTTCTTCTGCTTCATCAAGAGGACCAGAACTTTCTTCCTCATTCTCGGAACCCAGGGACTCCATGAGAGAGGTCATGCCATCTTCTTTGGCCCCATTTAGAGCTATGACGTTATCTGTGCGTTCACCGTTTGGATTTAAATTATAGAAGTTTTTAATGTCTTCAATGTAGAGAGGAACGCCTGCGGCTTCACATTCTTTGATTCTCTGGCCAATGGCCGCTTCGATTTCATCTCTTAAGGCCCAAATACGAACCGAGATCTTCTTCACTTCTACCGGATGACCACTTTTATTATAAATCATGCAATTCCCTCTTAACTCTATTCTAGCAAACTCTGCATTTTGTGAAAGAGCGGAAAAGTAATCCGAGTAAAGCCCTTTCTTGACTTGTTGCGTAAGCCTTTTTTGCCCTCCAGTGAAATTTATTCAAGTCCTTCTACACTTAAAGGAAGTGAAAAATTTTGGAGCCAGGAGATTTAATGAAAAAAATGTCAGTCGTTGCGGTTTTAGGTCTAGCAGTTTTATCCACTAGTGCTGTGGCGAAATCGCTCCAGTCATTAGAGGCCCCTTTCGTTCCAGGTGAAGTTCTAGTTAAGGTCAAGCCAGGTCATATGGGCAAGTTCCTTGCGAAGAAGTCTTTACTCGGGGCTGAAGTAAAAAAAGAAATGAGACTTATTGCTGGCGATTATCTCCTTTTAAAAACTGATAACAAGTCAACGATGGGACTTCTTAACGATCTTAACAGTCTTTCAGAAGTTTCTTTTGCGGAACCAAACTATATCTATAAGGCCATCAATACTACGGCGACAGTTGAAAGCATGCTCTTTGGGACAGTGAAAGAAAATCACAGTGCTCTTGCTCCCAACGATACTCTTTATGGAAAGCTTTGGGGTCTACAAAATACAGGTGCTAACGAGCCGGATAGAAATGGCGGATATTCAAAAACTCCAGGTGTAACAGGCGCCGACGTTGATGCTGAAAGAGCATGGGCCATTAC
>JAEYUK010000229.1 GCA_023432655.1 Pseudomonadota bacterium
CCCATAATGACACCGACACCTTCTCGGCCCGCCGATCCTCCAAAGAGGTGGGTTCCAAGTGAAGAGATGAAAATAAAAGGCACCATCCAAGGAGAGACTTGGGCCTTACCATTTTCAAGTTCTTCCAAAATGTAAGGCACACCTTGATTAATATGGTGAGGAATTTTCTTAATTAGTAAGGCAAAGAGAAAGCCAAAAAGTGGCAGTCCCCAAATAAGATAAGGGTAGTTTTGTCGAATATGTGTGACTTCATTTAAGGAGTACAAAAAGAAAGAGGACAGAGTACCTGAGATGGTGCCTACGAATAATGAAACGGAAATTATTTTAATCATTTTAGACATGGAAGAATTATAAGACTAAATAAGACAAACTCATATCTTTTGCATAACTAAATCTCATGACTCTATAATCAAAAAATGATTATCTTCACCATCTGTATCTTAATTCTTATCCTCGCCTACAAGTTCTACAGCCCCTTCGTTGAAAAGCAGGCGAAAATTGATTCAAATGCCACTACTCCTGCCGTTCGCTTTGAGGATGGAGTGGATTATGTGAAGGTTGCACCTGTTAATGCTTTCTTGATCCAATTTTTAAATATCGCCGGAGTGGGACCGATTTTCGGACCGATCTTAGGTGCGCTGTATGGGCCCATCGCTTTGGTCTGGATCATCCTTGGGAATATCATAGGCGGCGCCGTTCATGATTACTTCTCAGGAGTCATGAGTATTAAAGAAGATGGAAAAAGTTTACCCGAAATTGCAGGCCACTACTTTAATAAATATTTTAAAGGTGTAATGCTTCTCTTTACGGCGATCCTTTTATTCTTTGTGGGTGTTGTTTTCATCATGAGTCCAGCAGGGCTCATTAGTAACCTAGATGTGTTTAAAGATACATTGTTCTCAAATAATGAGTTATGGGTTCTTATCATTCTTGCCTACTATTTACTCGCAACCCTCCTTCCCATTGATAAGATTATCACTAAGCTCTATCCGGCCTTTGGAATCTTAATGGTCGTCATGACTCTTTCGGTTTTAATTGCCCTATTCATTTCGGCACCAAGGTTACCAGCGATCACAGATATTTTCGGCTATTTCGATCACTCAAATCATTTGGCCCAGGAACTTTTGAACCGAGGTCCAGGTGCTCCTCCAGTGTGGCCTCTCCTCTTTGTGACCATTACTTGTGGGGCCATTAGTGGGTTCCACTCTACTCAAGCTCCTATCATCGCGCGATGTCTGACTGATGAAAAATATGTCCGTCCCGTTTATTATGGGGCGATGCTAGCTGAAGGTGTGGTCGCAGCTGTTTGGGCCCTGGCCGGAATTGCAGCATTTCCTGGTGGCTACCCTGAACTTAAAGCACTTATTGATCAAGGTGGTCCGGGACTAGTGGTCAATAAAATCTCGACCACCTATCTCGGCTCCCTCGGTGGAATCATGGCGATCCTAGCGGTGGCCATCTTCCCTATCACTTCAGGAGATACGGCCTTCAGGTCTCTTCGTTTAACCATCGTTGATGCTTTTAAAATTCCACAAAGTATCAGAAACCGACTTGTCGTTTCTATTCCCCTTTTAACTATTGCTTACTTCATGACGAAGATCGATTTCTCACTCATCTGGCGCTACTTCGCTTTCTCCAATATGCTTCTTTCCACCAGTGTTCTATGGCTTGCAACGAAGTATCTCTTCGATAGAAAAACATTTCACTGGATCGTGAGCCTACCGGCGATTGCGGGAACTTCCCTTACTGTCGCCTACATCATGACTTCTGAAATAGGGTTCGGACTTCCTCAGTCGGCCAATGATCCGATTGGGATTGGGTGTGCGCTGGTGTGTTTAGTTTTCCTGGTCATTTGGCATAAAAAAAGATACTAGACCCGCCCTCTTTTCAATACCTTACCTGTAATTACGCAAGAAATCTAAATATTTCATAAAAAGAGTCGATACGTTGTATAGAATTTTCTATACAAAGGAGCGCACTCAATGAGCACTGCTATTAAACTCGAAGTCACCAACGAAGCTAGTTACGAGGAACTTCAAGCAATCCTCAATGCCGTAGATAAAGCGCAAGCTATTATTGAATTCAATCTAGATGGAACGATCATAAAGGCCAATGAGAACTTTTTAAAAACTCTTGGCTACTCCCTGGATGAAATTAAAGGAAAGCACCATAAGATATTTTGTGATGAAGAATATATCAATTCTTTGGAGTACCGATCTTTCTGGGAGAAACTTCGTTTAGGTGAATTCGATGCAGGTAGGTACAAACGAATAGCTAAAGACGGTAAAGAAGTTTGGATTCAAGCTAATTACAATCCCATCTTCGATTCAAACGGAAAGCCTTACAAAGTTGTAAAATTTGCGACCGACATCTCTGAACATGTGGCCCTAGAAGAAGCGGTCACAAAAATTGCTGTAAACTTTGCCACACGAGCTAAAGATATCTCGTCCCAGGCAACAACTGTGGCCGGAGGTGCGCAGTCATTAGGAGCTACCACTGAAGAAATGAATGCCTCAGTTGAAGAACTCAGTGCCTCGATTGATTCCATTGCCCAGAACGCAAAATCGGCCGATTTAGTCGCAAAATCGACTCAGGCCGAAGCTGATCAAGGTTCCCAGGCAATTGCTAAATCAATTGAAGCCATGGAACTCATTAACAAGTCTTCAGAGGAAATTTCCGAGATCGTGAAAGTCATCGGAGAGATTGCAAGTCAAACCAATCTTCTGGCCTTCAATGCGGCCATCGAAGCGGCCCGCGCCGGAGAACATGGGCTCGGTTTTTCTGTGGTTGCCGACGAAGTCAGAAAATTAGCGGAACGCTCCTCTCAGGCAACCAAAGATATTTCAAAACTTATTAATGAATCGGTTAAACGGGTAACTTTGGGGGGAGAAATCTCAAAAGATGCAGCAAGGTCTTTCAAAAACATTGTTGAAGGAGTTAACAAGACCACCCAAGCGATCTCTGAAATCTCACTTGCTGCACAAGAGCAGCAAACCGCAGCTCACGATGTTTCCCAGGCGATTCAACAGGTGGCCGACGCCACTGAAAAATCAGCAATTGCATCAGATGCTATTGCCCATGCGACGACAGAGCTTGCTGAAGGAGCAGAACGCCTTAAATCGACAGTCCAAAAGTTTTCTCACTAAGGGGCCTTGAATGAATATGGTGCTGGGTGAAGAGTGTTTATCTGATTATATAAAGCTTATCCACGACCTCACGGGGATCACTATTCGGAAAAATAGAAATTCTCTGATTGAAGGCCGCTTAAGAAAAAGAATCCTTAACCTTAACTTAAATAGTTATGAAGGTTATTTTGAGTTAGTTCAAAGTGATAAGGCCGAACAGATAAAATTCGTGGACCTGGTTACGACCAATGAAACCTACTTCTACCGCACACCTCGAATTTGGGAATATATTGAAAAAAAGTTTTTACCCGAGTGGTTTATGAATAACCCCAATTCCGTCTTCACCGCCCGGTCGGCTGCTTCCTCTTCGGGTGAAGAGGCCCACACTCTGGGAATTATTTGCGAAGCCTTCAAGGAGATGAACCCGGCCTTTCGCTATGAAATCATCGGCACCGATATTTCAAAAGAAATGGTGGGACTCTGTCAGGAGGGGGAATATTCTGGACGCTCCATTGAAGCATTTAAAAAAAATCGTCCAGAGCTCTTTGAAAAGTATATGAAAAAAACTTCCGGCGAAAACTATAAAGTAATCTCTCCTATTAAAAGCAGATTAAAGTTTCTGCAGCACAATCTTTTTCACTCCTTTAAGCATAGTGACGAGTTTCATCTCGTTTTAATACGAAATGTCTTAATCTATTTTACGAGTTTAGATCAAGAAAGGGTCATTTCACTTATAGGCCCCAAGATGGCTGAAACTGGAGTCATGATCATTGGGGAATCAGAGACCCTTACTCACATCAACACAGATTTTGAATCCATTGAACCACTGATCTACAGAAAGAAGTGAGCTCACGATGCAAAAGACCCTGGATGTTCACATTGGCGAAGTAAAAATTGCAAGAAATGGCGAAGTTTTAAAGGCCATTCTTGGGTCATGTGTTGGCATAGGGATCATCTGGAAGTCTAAAGCCATCTGTGGTCTCGCCCACTGCCTTTTGCCAGAAAGTCCCAAGAAGACTTTTGAAATAGGAGCAAGGTTTGTTGATCAGGCGATAAGTTCCCTCATCGCTTTAATGAAGATTCGTCCCGAGGACTTAAGTTCAGTTACTGTTGTGATTGTCGGTGGTGGCAACATGACAAAACCTGGAGTGAAGAACCCTTCAGAACTTGTAGGCTCAAATAACTTTAATGCAGCGGTAGCTGAGGCCAAAAAACGCCAACTAAAAATCCAATATTGTGAAGGCGGCGGAGATGTTGGCCGAAAAATTTATATTGATAGTTCTCATTTTTCTTACGAAGTCGAAAAAATCCCACGAATTGGTACCTAGAGGAGATATATGAAAAGTCATAAAGAGAAAGAAATTTTTGGCTCATTTTACCTCATGAATACAGAGTTCGCTATCTCGGCTTGCCATTTGCAAGAAGTAGTCAACGCTCCAGAAAGTTATATCGCAGTTCCTCTCGCTCCCAGAGCTTTGAAGGGATTATTTAATCTGAGAGGAAGTTTCGTTCCCGTCATTGACCTTCAGGAACTCCTGGGGCTTAAAGGTGAGTCTCATGACTTTCAAAAAATGGCCATCATCGAGTTGGACGGCACTTTGGTGGGTCTTCTTTTTGATAAAACGGGGGAAGTTTTTAAAAATAACCAAGAGGAAAGATGCGACTATGACCAAACTCATTCGACGGGAATTGTAAGTGGTCTCTTTAAAAAGGATGGCGGAGAGAGGATCATTCAGATCCTCAATGTAAGGGAACTCTTTAAGCTAGAGCATATTCCCAAGGACAGTAACCTAGGAAAAAACAGTCTCAAGAAACGAGGGACGAGAAAAAAGAGTATTTCCTTTGTCACCGGGCCCGCAAAATGCGCTCTTCCTATAACTGACATTCAAGAAATTATAAAAGTTGAAAAAATACACACAGGGGCCTTCACCAGCAAGAATTTTATCGGAACTATTAATTTACGAGGTACCACGGTGCCTGTGATTGATTTCCCTGCACTACTTAAGTACCGGGATGTTGATAGGTCTGAATCCACCTATCAAGGGGACCGCCGTATCATTATCATGAGAAATGAAAAAGACTATTTTGGCCTTTTAGTGGATGCCGTTGATAGCATCATCTCCTTTTATCCAGACGAACTCGTCTCGTATGCGAGTCGAGAACAGAGTAAAGGGGATATATTTCTGGGCTTCATCACAGGCCAGGGAGAATCTGACATTATGCTCTTAGATCATGAAAAAATTAAGATGAATGAGGAAATCTCTGAAATGAGTAGAGTTCATGGGAAACTCTATAATCTTCAGGAGAGAGCACAGAATAAGGGAGGCACTCGCCGAAACTATATTACCTTTAAAATTGATACCACCTACGCCGCTCTGATCAGCGAGGTTAAAGAAATCATAGATTACCCAAAAAACCTCATACGCTCTCCTAGTACTAAAGAGCATGTGCTGGGTGTCCATAACCTCAGAGGAGAACTGGTGACCATAGTTGATGCGAGATCACTCTACCAGGCGAAGACAAAGCTTGAACAATCAGGGTCACAGAAAGTACTGGTTTTTAAAAATGAGACAATGCATTTTGGTCTGGTGGTTGATTCAGTGGAGTCTATTACTAGCATTGCTGATAAAGATAAAATGGAAGTCCCTAAGATCCTCACTCAACAGTGTGCTGACGTTTCAGAAATTATTGATGGCACTGATACCAACGGTCAGAGGAAGAGTATGTTTATTCTTTCGATTGAAGCTCTTTCTCAGCGGACTGCCAATATACTGCTCGCCTCTTGAGATTGGTGGTGGCACATTGGAGGTTCCCATATAATGAGAACCTCCAAAAAAAATTATAATTCGACTGAAAGAGATGCCTCTTCAACCCAACAAACTCCACCGTCTCCGGAAAGGCCATTAGTGAAGTTCCAAGAGAGTGTTATTTCAGTTGCACCGGATGCTGGAACAACAATTGGTCCGGATAATGAGAGAAGTTGATAATACTCGTCACCAATCGGATCATGATGAAAATCTGGATAGGCAAGTTTAATGGCCGCTCCCCCACCGGTTGAGGCAAAAGTGGAAGTCAACTGCCTGCCAGCATAGGCAGCGAGCTCTGCATAAGTTTGTAAAGCATTAACTATTGCCTCATCACCATCACCTAGCC
>JAEYUK010000333.1 GCA_023432655.1 Pseudomonadota bacterium
ATCCGGAGCGTTTCTATTTTGAAACTATCAGGGATAAGTTTATCAATTCTAAAAAAGACTAACTTTTTCTACGGAAAAAGTACGTATCTTGTTGCGTGTCCGTAAATTATCCGTAATATATTTTATATACGGAGGCTTTTATGGATGCCAGTTTCTATCTAAAAAACCTTATCATTCAGAATTTTGCGACATTCAAAAATCAGACAATTTCTTTTAAACCTGGTTTCAATGCCATTATAGGAGAAACTGGATCAGGCAAAAGTTTAGTACTGGATGCCCTTCAGCTTATCCTGGGCAATCGGGCAGATAAAAAAATTGTCCGAAGGGATACTGAGTTCTCTTTGATTGAGGCCACTTTTTATTGTGAAGATAAAAAAGTACTGAGTTTTTTAGAGACGGAAGGTTTTCCCGTAGAAGGGCATGAAATAGTCATTAAGCGATTGATCTACAGAAATGGCACAACCAAGAATTATATTAACCATCTAAACTGTACCGTAGCATTCCTGGGTTCCTTTGCCCGAAAGTATATTGATCTAGTTGGACAATTTGAAAACCAAAAACTTTTATCTGAATCGTATCAACTTCAACTTTTAGATCATTATGCCAAACAACAAGAGGCAGTAAGTAAGTTCCAGGCAGAGCTAAGAATATTTAAGCAATATAAACGTGAACAAGAAGAATTAATCAGGTCTCAATCCCTCAGAGAACAAAGACTCGATTATTTAAATTTTCAACTTCAGGAGATTGAACAACTGAATCCATCCTCCCAGGACGAAGAAGATCTCCTGAAGAAGAAAAATTTAATGTTAAACCTCGAGCGGACTCAAAAACTCTGCTTCCAGGCAAAGGCTTGCTTAGATGGCAATGAGAATAGTTCCGGGATAATGGATCACCTTAAATTTTTAAACCATCTAGTGAATAAAAACCCTGATCTTTTCCAAGACCAAGTTGATCTTTTAGCAGAAATCGACGATCGAATCTCGACCTTAATGGCCGAAATCGATAATAAACTGAATATGGAAGTTGACCCTCAGGAACTAGAGGGGGTTCTCGATCGTTTAGATACTTATCAAAAACTTAAAAGAAAATTTGGAGGAACTGTCGAAACTGTTCTCCAGATGCAGATTGATTTCCTCAAAGAAAAGAATCAACTCGAAGGCCAAGACACCTCTTTAGGTGAGCTTGAAACTAAAATTTCTTCCACATACAAAAATTTAATGAAGGAAGCTGAATCTATTCATGTGGCCCGGGCTAAAGCCGCCAAAGATTTAGCCTTAGAACTTACTAAGAAAGTACGTCATTTAAAAATGAATGGGGCCACATTAAAACTCGAAGTGGAAAAGTTGGAAGAAATATCTGAGTCTGGCATTACCAGATCCTACTTTATGGCCGAGACCAATCCGGGTGAGGGCTATTTTAAAATTAAAGATATCGCCTCCGGAGGGGAACTTTCCCGTATTCTCCTAGGTCTTAGACAAATTCTTTCAAGCCATGACTCGATTAGTATTTTTCTTTTTGATGAGATTGATACAGGGATCGGTGGAGAAACTGGAACAGCTATTGGTAAAGCACTTGCCGAAGTTGCCATGCATGGACAGGTCATCGCTATTACGCATCTTCCGCAGATCGCCCAATTCGCAGAATTACTGGTTGTAATTAATAAAGATATCCACAATGAAGATAAGAATGCGCGAACGGAATCTGTGGTGCGTGAAATCTATGGAAAGATGATACAGAAAGAAGTTAAGGCCATGGCCCAACTAGGGTAGTGGCTCAAAGCGAGTGAGGTGGTTCTCAATGAGAATAAAGGTTCTGGTATGGAGAGCATAACCATTATTCAGGTAGGTTCCTTCACTACCAGGAATTTTATACTGATCTTGAACATGGCTGTGGCCGCCGAGAACAAAGTCGAACTTACCTTCAGTCGTTTGTTTTACTCCTTGGCGGAAAGTTTCTCTTACCAAGTCGGCATCAAAGGAGCGAGAACCTCTCTTGCGTGACATTTTAGAAGCGCGTTCACCAATGAATTTTAAAACTTTATACGGCATCAAATGATTGGCCACAAACTTCAGCGGATTTGAGCGCACAATTTTCATGTAGCGATGATAGGAGAGATTATCCACTTCGTGCTCATCCCCATGAGAGAAGTAATACTTCTTACCATCGATTTCTTCAACTATTGGTTTTTGACTGATCGTCATAACCTTCTTCGTCCAGACTTTTTCAAAGAGTTTTTCTAAATGAAGGTCGTGGTTCCCTTCGAAGAAGAAGATCTTTTTATTTTTAGAGTGAAGCTCTTCGATTAAATTGAAAAGGTGAGAATAAGATTCTGCGTATTCTTCATGGGGACCGCACATCAGATCAAAGATATCCCCGAGGAATACAATATAGTCTGAACTTTGAACCTCAGAATGGTTAAGAAATGACAAAAGAAGCTTATCAGCTTCATCATGCGGTTTTTTTACATGGACGTCAGAAATAGCAACAATCTTCATTATTAACTATTTATAGCATGAAGCTCGTCCTTAATCCGCTCAAAAATAAACTTCTCCAGATACTTCCTACTGATTTGATCAATTTGAGTAAAGCGGCAGCTAACTCTCCAGACCTTATAACTTAGGCCATTATGCTCATCAGGTTCGATTTCTCTAATGGTCACGACTTCTGCAGCAGCTTTAGTACTCCAGTCTCCGGCCTTTAATTCCACCATTGGAATCTGATCTTGAGGGAGGAAAAACTTCGATTCCATTTTTGAGATAAAAAAAGAAAAGCCTCCGGAACTTACATCAAAACATTCTTTTAAAAAATGCTGACTCATCGGACGAGGGAGTTTCACTGTTTTTCCAAAGCTGATTTTGACCTCTGAAGTATTGTGAACATTCAAGCGAAAACTTTTTCGTCTTTCTACCTGGGCAACTAAATCTGGTATCTGCAGATAGTAGCGAAAAGGGCATCTGTTTGTTTTACATTACAGCGAAAAATTAAAGCTGCCTGTGGGATATAGATATCAACGTAACTTTGGCTTCCCATGAGTTCCTGAATTAAACGATCTTGCCCATCAGCAGGGACG
>JAEYUK010000351.1 GCA_023432655.1 Pseudomonadota bacterium
TATCAGGCCCAATCCGGAAATACGACACTTTTCCTGAACACCATTTCCTGGATGATTAATGATGAAGGAATCATTTCTTTTAACCGTCCAGGTCTGGAAGAATTTCCGGTCATTCTAAGCGCTCAGCATTTACAGCTTATTTTTGTGATTTCTATATTGGTTGTACCGATTGTCTTTTTTGGCGCGGCAATCTTTGTTTACAGAAGGCGCCGTTTCCTATGAAGAAAAATCTTTCTCTTTTTGGTGTGGTGATCCTTCTCTTAGGCATCACTTATATTTTTCAAGAAAAGCGCAGTGAAAAAGAATATGCCCTGGAAGAACAAAAGGCCCGATTACTTCAGGAGGAGCTGACTCATCTGAAGCTTCCCTCTGTGGAGGCTGAAAAAAGAGGGGAGAGTTGGTGGTCTGGTGAGACTTTATTGTCCCATAACACCTTTAAACAAATTGAAAAAAAACTCCAGGAAATTAAAAAAATTAAAACCATCGAAGGAGAGTGGCAGCATTTCTTTGCTCACCCTTTTATTTTTGAAGTGAATAAAGAGAAGTGGACTATCGGTGATATGTCTCTGGATAAAGCGGCTTTTTATATCGCCCGTAATGATAAAATTTATCTGGCAGTGATTGAAGGATCAAGTCATCAGCTCACTCATGATGAGTCCGAAATTGAAGCGACTAAAGTGAACGAGCTGGTTTCCTTTCTTTCCCGATCTCTAGATGATCTGAAAGAAACCCAGCTTTTTCGATTTTACCCCAACCTTCCGATGGAAAGAGTCGTTGTTAACGTGGAGGGGAGCTTGCCCTTTGAACTTAATTTTAAAAATGGTACTACCGAGCCGCCACCGGTTCCTGGTATAGAAGTCCACCACGATCTTGCCCAAAAGTTTGTCTCCCTTCTGACACAAGTGAATTTGAAAGAAGAAGTTCCTTTTTCAGAGAAACTTAAGTTTAAAAAATTGGGGGAAGTGAAGTTCATAAAGGATGATCAAACAGTGGTGTGGGAACTCTGGCTAAAAGATGAGAAATCGGCCAATGCTTATATCCTGGATAGCGATAAAAAACGGGCCTACTTAATGGTAGGTGGCACGCTGAAAGTCTTTTTTATTCAGGTCCAGGATTATTGGGATAAAAAAGTCATTCCTTCTAAGAGCTTTAAGGATTTTACAAAAACCACGGCCACTTTCATTCAAGGTTCCAAAGAAGCAGTCGTCACGATTATTAACCGCCAGCCACTGGGGTTTGAAGTTAAGGGTTATAAGATTGATCAGGCCAAAATGGAGTTTTTGATTCAGTTTATTTTTAATCTTGATTCAAAGGACCAGGCGGAAAGAGTCTCCCAGCTGTCCAAGTCGGAACGCCAGCAGATTCTAAGTGAAGAGCATCTCAGGATCGATATTATGGGGCAGGAGCTCCTCCTGTGGCGTAAGGCGGAAGAGCTGATAGTGGTTAATCTTACTCAGGGATATAAGGCCCATTTCAATTTAGTGGATGAGAATTTCCACGGTAAATTTGAAGATGTGTTAAAGTAATAGGGCATGAATTCACTATATCAATTATTAGAAACCTATCTCTTAGTACTGGTTCATCCTTTTCGGATTCACCAGCAGTTTCGCTATAACGTTCCTCTGCCTAATCACGATGGGCAGTTTTATAAACCTTTGACCTTAGCTGAGTCTTTGGGGATCTCCTGGATTTTCGCTATTATTCGGGGCCTGGGAAAAATCATTATTCTAAGCTTCTTTCTCCAAACGTTTCTTTCCATGCAAAGTGAAAGCTTTCCCTTTCTTCAGGAGTTTCTTCAGAGTTCAAGTTCTTCCACTTACTATTTTTTATTGTTCTCAGCTGCCTTGGACATCATTTTTTTTCCAATTGCGACCATTGTGCTGACAGAAGTGTGGGCATGGTTAATTAAAAAATATGCGGAATGGTTAAACCCTGAGCTTCCGGCCGAAGAGATTGCGGACCAGATAACCACTCATGCTCTTTCGTCTCACATTTTTAATATCATTCCGTTTATTGGCGATATCCTTCAGTCCTTTTGCTACATCTTTCTGATGTACGCAGGTCTTCGATCCAATCTCGGGGCGTCCAGGTCTCTGGCCGTAGTCATCCTCATGACCCCAACGGTCTTTTTAATGATGCTCCTGAGTCTCTTCTTTGTTGGGTTTTTTTATTTAGTGAGCTAGGTCTTCTTCCTTGATTGAACAAATATTTTCTTACGGCCATGCAAAATCAAACCGTTGAAAAGCCTGGGTTTATTGTCATTTTTCAAGATTTTTGAAAGTATGCAGAGCACACACCAGGTTTTTTATTGTTCGAGGAGAAGGGATGACGCACCAGTATTTTCATGGATCGATTGAAGTTGTATGCGGGCCTATGTTTTCAGGCAAAACCGAGGAACTGATTCGTCGTGTGAAAAGGGCCCAGATCGCTAAACAACGAGTTCAAATTATCAAGCCGGCCATTGATGTTCGTTATGATAAAGAAGATGTGGTCTCTCACTCTTCTCAATCCATTAAATCTGAACCAGTAGAAAACGCAGTTGAAATTCTCATCCGTCTTAAGGACTCCACTCGTGTTGTGGCGATTGATGAAGTCCAGTTCTTCGATGAAGGAATCATCACCGTTGTGAGCAAGTTAGCTGCTCGCGGCTATCGAGTGATTTGTGCGGGTCTTGATTTAGATTACCGTGCTCAACCTTTTGGCCCCATGGGAACTTTATTGGCCCTGGCCGATGAAGTGGTTAAAATCCATGCTATCTGCACCATTTGTGGAGCTCCGGCCACACGTTCTCAGCGCTTGACGGCTTCCAAAGACCAGGTTCTTCTGGGGGAAACAGACGCTTATGAGGCACGTTGTCGCGGTCATTACCAGTGGGATGACAACGAAGAGCAGGCCCTTTTACCTCTCGATGCTGAAATTAAGCCTCTGGCTTCTCAACTCTCGAATTAAGAGACTTTTTTAAAAAGGTCATGCTATCCTTTTTTCTCATAAGGATAGCCCATGGCCGCGGATTCTCAGCACCAAAAATTAGTTTCAAGTAACCGTTATATGACTCATCGTTATGGGGAAAAGGTGCATATCCTTTCTTCTCCGATGATGCTCTCTCTCTTAGCGAAATTAGGATCTCCTCAAACTTTTCAGCCACAGATAAATGAATTAGTGCCCCTTCTTTTTTCGCATCTATTGGATGAGGTGGCCGATCAGCTTTTCCCTAAGACTAAAATGAAAATTGAAACCAGGATGGCTTCGTCCCATCCTGAAGCGAGCTATGAAGGGGAAGTGATCAATCCTCTTGTTCCGGTAGTTACTGTGGATCTGGCCCGGGCAGGAACTCTTCCTTCTCAAATTTGCTACCAAAAACTTAATTACCTCATGAATCCCGAAGTGGTGAGACAAGACCATTTCTATATCGCTCGTGAGTGCGATAAATCTGGTCATGTCATCGGGGCCAATATTTCGGGATCAAAGATCGGTGGTGGAATTGAAGAGGCCATTGTTCTCTTTCCCGATCCGATGGGTGCCACTGGTGGCACAATTGTGGAAGTTTATAATCACTATAAAAATAAAGTGGGTGGAAAGCCACTCGTCATGGCGGCCATGCACCTCATTGTGACTCCTGAATATTTGAAAAAAGTGACCCAGGAGTGTCCGGATCTTCATATTTTTGCCTTACGTTTAGATCGCGGTCTTTCCGAGCAGAAAGTTCTTGAGTCTGTGCCTGGAACATTTTGGGATCAAGAAAAAGGTCTTAACTCTCATCAATACATCGTGCCGGGAGCGGGCGGTCTTGGTGAGATAATGAATAATTCTTACTGTTAATACCCATGGAGGGAGAATGGAACTTTATACGCCTGAGGCACTCATCTCTGAAGAAGAGATTTCTCTAAGAATTGCGGCCCTTGGTTCGGCCATCACAAAAGACTTCGAAGGTGAGAGTCTGGTTGTTATCTGTGTTCTTAAAGGGGCCTTCATTTTTTGTTCTGATTTAATTAAAAAGATTAACCGTCCACTGACGTTAGAGTTTATTTCTCTCTCAAGCTACGGAGATTCTACTCATAGTTCAGGGAACGTTCGCCTGGATATGGATATTACGGCCAACATAGAAGGAAAAAACGTTCTGATCGTTGAAGACATCGTAGACTCCGGACTTACCATTAAAACTCTGATTGAGATGCTTTCAGTAAGAAAGCCTAAAACAGTGAAGCTTGCCTCTCTTCTTTTTAAACCGTCCAAACTTCAGCACAAGGTACAGATTGATTACCTTGGTTTTGAAATCGAAGATAAATTTGTCATTGGCTACGGGCTTGATTATGCCGGCCGCTATCGTGAACTACCGTACATAGGAATTTTAAATGCAGGTAACTAATACCGGAAGTGTAAGGGTTGATTTAGTTGGGGGGACACTTGATATTGAACCCATCAATCTTATTATTAAGAACGTTATCACTCTGAATGTGGCAACAGGACTTAAGGCTTCAGTCAGTCTCACTAAAACTTCTTTTGACGGCGTGGAAATTCACTCCGCTGATTATAATAAGAATTATAAGTACACTTCGGCCGAACTTACTGAAGACCGCGTGGTTTATTCCCAGGACTTTGCCGAAATGACTTTTATTCTTCAGATCCTCCGTTTATTTAACATTAATTCCCATCTAAAACTTGAACTCTCTTCCGGAGCACCTGCTGGCTCTGGTCTCGGCGGCTCTTCCGCCATGGGGGTCACTCTCTATCGGGC
>JAEYUK010000001.1 GCA_023432655.1 Pseudomonadota bacterium
CCAACGGAGAGCGCGACTTGCTGGTCAGCATTTCCTTTTTGCCAATGGTTATAACCGCGATTGGTATGGATTTGATTATGGCTCACTGATTGGTTCATTTGATGGAGTGACTTGGTTCTCGGTAGGAAATCAAAGAAGAATTACCGCGAAAACGAACAAGCTTTATCTGGCCGTTAATACTTATCTCGGTGACCTCAGCGTTGATAGTAATTTCAATGTGAGCGTTTCAGAAACGTCCGCTTATTCATCTGATATTCCGGACCATGATACGGAGACCGACGGGGCCCAGTGCCAACAGTCTCATTATTGTAAAAATGATAACGATTGCTTCCGGCAGTTAGGCTACGATTATCTTTGTCAGAATGTTTCTCCTCAGACGACCAGCTGGCCTCAGTTTGATGCCAATGGTTCTGAAATTTTAGGTTCCGCTCAGCGCTCTCTTTCTTCCATTTTAGGTGGAGTGAATGGACAATCACTCCGATGTGTTTATCGCGGGCGTGGGGCTCCTTGTCTTCCGAACTTGAATCAGGCACTGACTAAAGAGCAATTTAATGGATCGCCTTCAATAGGTTCTTTAACCTGCGCTCCAAACTATACCTGTCAAGCGATCACCACTCCTAATCGATTCAATGATCGCATCGCGAGATTTGCCAACACTCCGGGTGCTCAGAACATTGCTGATCCGACAAATAAATCAGACACCGTAGGACTTGGGGCCAGAGTCATACTTAGACCTTATGATTTTTACGGAAAAGCATCACTTCCATCGGTTGCCACCGCATCTTTAGTTTCAAATAAAATTGAAGCTGTCTGTGTTCCTGGTAAGAACGTAGCTGGAGCAGTTAGCACCTATGATCTTAACTCAAGGCTCCCGAGTAACCGCACTGAAACTTCTGATAAGATTCTGGGTGTTGGAGCGAGTACTGCTTTAGTGATGTCTTCAAGAACCCTCAATGCCTGTCCGGCGACTGATGCAGCAGGGAACAGCATGCAGCTTTTCGATCTCCCTATGGGTGATCCAGTCCTTAATAGATTTACCTTCAGCCAGAATCTTTCTACCAATCTCTTAAACGTGTCTCCGCTGGTGGGTCTTAATATTTACAATGTGAGTGGAGAGACCCCCGTCTCAATGGTGGGTTATCAGAGAAATGCCTGTTTAAGGGCTCCGGGGGCATCATGCTTTAGCGATATGGAATGCGCTCCTTCTCCACTCATTGCTTCAAAGGCCAAGTCTGCCAATCTTTCTTCAGTCCTTAATCCTGCTGAAGCTAAGTATTGGGAAGAAGAGTTGGTGTGTGGGAATCCAGACTTTAAGCAAATTAATGGCATTAACAATCCAGAATTTGATCTCAAGAAGAATACATGTTGCCGAGAAATTGGGAAAATCCTGACGGTCTACACTCAAACTGATAGCTCAAGCTTTCAGTGGTGTGAGAATAACAACATTAAAGTTGCCGGCGTTAACACTACTTTCGCAAATTATGGCCGCTATTCCAGAGTACATAGTGCCTATGACAAGATGACTTGTAATATAAATGAAATGGATTCCACCAAATCATTTGCGCTCTCGATTGCTGCGCCTAACTCTTCTGACCGCTTCCGTCAGATCTTAGGACAGTACAAAACTCTCGATACAATTAATCAGAGAACGTGTTGTACTAAAAACTGGGTAAGAAGTTTTGCCACTGAAAACGGCGGAGGCCATGCCTTTTCAAAAACTAAAATGCAGACCGTAGACAAGGCCATGTTTAAACATATCAGCTGGGGACCTGAAAATAACACTGTCGCAGGTGTGGTTGACGCTCCTTTTGAGTGTGATCCTAACCAATTCACAAATGCTTCGTGTGAAGTTAAAAACCTTACACCGGATGAAGAGAATTTATACTTAACCTGGGCCGGATCCCTTGAGTTGATCGGGATTCCACAAGTGGCAGTTAAAACTAATGATGAAATTTACAAGCTGGTAGATGATAATCAATTAAATGCGAGTCCTTTAAGACTCCCACTTACTGATACCAACGATAAGGAAGTCTTCTTACCAGTCAATAGCGTTGGCGAAGACTTCAACAATAACGGCACCCGCTACTACTCGGCCGCTAGTTATGACAAGTTCAATATGCCGAATAACACCCTAAAGAAGGTTTTCTCTGAAAGTGAATTTAATTGTTGTATCCCTTCTGGTCAGGAAGTCCCTACGACAACCCCTTCTTCTCAATGCTGTACAGGGTTTAAAGCATCCGATAACAATGTTCATCGTTGTTGTCTTCCTGATTTCACCGACGTCACTGTTTACTTAAACCGGTATGTTTCTTCAGAGGGCAGTGGCCTTCCGGATTCTTCCTATGATGAAGCCACTGGTTACATAAAAGATCCAGGTCAGGTAAAAATGATGGCCGTGCAGAAGAACCTCTGCTGCTCTGGCCAGGCGATGACAGGTGTAGCGATCAGCCAGCTTTCCATCCCTCTTACCGACGGGACCTTTAAGCCTGCGAGCCCTACCAGCATGACCCGTAGATTTAATTACCGCACGGATGAAGTTGATAATAATAGCGGAAATGTAGGCTCAATTTTTGATGCCGGTGTTCGCTGGAACAACCACGTCTATTGTGTGCCAGAGAGCTTTATCCAGGCCACCAAGAACAATTAATGGTCTCCTAACTAAGAACAACAAAGATCATAATCAGCGCGATTATCCAGCGATAAAACGCAAAGTACTTAAGTTCGATTCTTCCAATGAGTTTCATAAAAAAATGAACGGTCATCCATCCGACAATAAAAGATGCTATAACACCTGTCAGAAGGATCATCAAAGAAGAGTCATCCTGAGTTTTCATTAAGTCAGGAACTTCTTTCAGAATGCCGGCAATGATGATGGGCAGAGAAAGAAGAAAAGAGAAGGCCCCTGCCTCTTTTCTCTTCATCCCTAGTAAAAGGGCCATGGTTAAGGTGATCCCTGAACGGCTGACTCCGGGAAAAATCGCCAGTGCCTGGGCCATACCGATAAGGCCTGCGAGCTTCCAGTTAAATCCATTCGTCATCGGTTCATCTAATAAATCTCTGCGGCCATTTTTCCAGTCAGAAAACCATAACAGCCCTCCGAAGAAAGTCAGATTGAAAACAATAATCCAGGGGTCACGGGCAAGCTTAGACAGAGGAAGAAACAGGAAAATAAATAAAACACTCACCATGGTGGAGAAAATAAAATTCCTCACAAACCAACGATCCTCGCCCCCTATCTTGAAATTTGCGAGGTCTGCAGTGAAAGTTTTAGCATAACGGTAAATATCATTTTTAAAGTAAACGATAACTGCCAGAGCGGTCCCAAAGTGCATCATCAAATCGAAAACAACACCTGGATCGTCAATTTTAATTACATAAGGAAGGAGGGCCAGATGGCCACTGCTGCTCACTGGAAGAAATTCTGAAAGACCCTGAATCACTCCGTAAATGACTGCTTCTAAAAAATTCATCGTTGATCCTAAATAATGGAAGTTTCCTCAATCCCGAAATATTCCCTATTGTTGTTCTCTAAAGCATCTACCAGATCAGAAAAGTTCTGTTCTAACTTATTTACTATACTTCCACTGTTATCGCCTTCCGGTAGATCAGGAGAAACAGCTTCAATTAATTTTAGTAAAGCTTTCGCTTTGGTTTTCCAGATCTCAAGTTCCACAGGATCAGATTTTCTTAGTATTGAAGTAGAGTTCTCAAAATAAAAAGCGTACAGGCGCTGGGCCTTGGTTTCATTATTAAGCTCTCGTTTCAAATCTGGCGAAGAAAAAAAATCGAACACTTCAAGGGCACTCATCATGTCTTCAGAGGTTTCCCGATCTAAAGAAAACCAGTCTGCTTTATCAAGATTGTACTTAAGAAACTTATTGATAATCGTTTCTGCATTTTCCCGACGATTCAAAGAAAGCTTATATATTTTGCCTTCCCCTTTTATTAAAGGGACTAAAAGCTCAAACGGCTTTTGTTTTTTGTAACTAATCCTCATGACAAAAGCATTTCCGACTTTAATAAACTTGATGTCATCGAAATCTTTGTACTCAATTAAACTTAGAAACGACGCTTTATAATCGATAAGTCCCTTAATGAGAAAAGTCTCATTCTGCATAACTTCCAAAGCATTATCCAGACTCAGTGAGAAAGCAACTTTTGTGAATTCAATGAATTCATTGGCAAAGGCCGTATTGGAAGCCTGATCATTGGCCTTTTTAAAGGCGGGGTTACTGTCAGGTGATTCATAAACAAAATTATAAATCTGCGGGTATTTATCATAGAGAGGTATATTGCCCTTTATTCCCATTCCAAGAAGCTGCTTAAGATTAAAAGTCTTAAACACTTCGAGTTCGATCTGCCGCTGGGTATCTTTTTGATAAAAGACAAGTCCTGAGCGAAAGGTAGTCTTACTTTTTGATCCCTGGAATCTAAAACTCGGAATCAGGGCCAGATCCGAACTATTGTATTGAAGCTTGAACCCAAGAACGGAACTAAGATCACTGACGATGACCGGAGTACTTTCTTCAGTGGCTTCGCTATTTTCTGAATTTTTGACTTTTACCCTTTGGTCAATTCGATCATTAATCCCAACGGGGGCCGGAGGTTCAAATCCTTCAAATAATGGAGCGACAAGAGAGAGAGAGAGCATCAACGGGATGATGATAAAGCTTCCAATGATCGCCATCATCCTGGAGCTCGTATAGAGATGGGTGAAAGTTAATACTTCTTTAAAAGTTCTGCGAGAGATAACGGCGGGAGCATCAAACATAAGAAATGGTCCAGTGATAGCACCGATCAAAACCCTCAGGGCACCACCCACTCGATTCCAAATCACATTCCCCTGTGCTCTCACTGAAAGAAATAATTCCGAAACACTCACACCTAAAATCAAGGTCGAGAGGAAACGAACCAAAATGAACATAAATAAAAGTGGGCCAATATTAAAAGTGGCCGACAAGAAATTGTAGATATCTACAACCAGTGACCCCAAAAAACCATTCTCTTCTTTTAGAGTGGAGATCAGTATATCCCAATCTACAGGAACTAGATTTTTCAGCATTTCCTGGACGCTCTCAAGAAAGCTTCTGAATTCATCAAAGGGTAATAAAATCACCAAGAGTGAGTAAGAAAGTAATATGTCGGAAAGAACTGCGACTAAACGAACGAGGCTATTAGCAGAATTTGTCTGAGAACCCGCCTTCTTTATCGGCAGAGCTTTATCTTCTTCTTCAGATGGCCCTTCGTCATATCCTTCTTCTTCAATGTCTTCTTCTAGATCTTCCTCGATATCTTCTTCAGGCTCTTCCTCTGGAAGTTCAGGGAGATCCGGAATGCCTTCTTCATCAAGCTCTTCCACTTCTTCTATGACATCTTCTTCTTCACTCTCTTCCGTTAAGACTTCATCATTGGCTTCAGAAACAGCCCGGGATTCAGTGGTTATCCTAAGTTTTATTTCGAGGTCACCCACAGCGATCACATCGCTCTCTTCCAGAATAATGTACTTTCCAACAGGAATTTTTTTTCCGTTTATATGAGTTCCTGCCACACTGCCATGATCTATGACTGAAGCGACATCTTGCTGAAGAATGAACGTTGCGTGACGAGGAGAAACGGATGGATCAGAGATAATGATGTCTCCAATTTCGCTTCCCACGGAAAGTTGGTTTTTAAGGGTATAAACAGGAGACTCTTCCATGTTACTGAGCTCAAGACCAAAAACTTTAACGTAATTGAACTTTTTTACTTCCATCCCAGGAAGTTCCGATTTCTGCTTTTCGCCATCATTTTTTGGCACTGACTTTCGTTTAAAAAGCTTTCCTAGCACTTTGACAACCTTCTTAATAACCTATGGAATTACACTAGTTTAGTTTCACTTTTTTCCCCAGAATTGCCAAGAAATTAGAGTTTAGGCCTCTTTTAGTAGGTCGCCGGACCTAAGGCCTCTACAATAAAAGTAGAGTGTATCTGTAAGCTATCTACTTTCTCTAAGTTTTTTTCGTGAAAATGCCGAGAAAACAAGAAGATACAGATTTATTTAAAGGGAAACGTTATGAAACAGAGAAAAATGGCGCCCATTCTTTCTATCACGATAAGTGTACAATTGATGGTCTCCCCTCTCGCCTTTGCTACGACTGAAGCTACAGCTACAGCTACAGCTACAGCAGTGGCCACGCAAACTCCTCCGGCCAAAAAATCTTCAAAAGCCGCGGTGTTAAATACTGCTGCCGAAGCCGTTGGTGCAGGTCTACAAATCACAGGTGAGATTTTACGATCTGTTCAGAATGCCAGACAAGGAAATACCCTTAGCACTCAGATGGCCTTTGACATGCAAAAGCTTAAGGATCAGCAGACACCCCAGGTTGATAAATATTTTAATCTTCAAAAACTTTCAATGATTCCAGGTCTAACAAATTACCTGGCGATGAATAACATTAATCCTCAGGCCCTCAACTGTCAGACACTTCCTACGACTCTCCATGAAGCTCGTCCAGAAGTATGTCGTCTAGGTGTTATGAGTGATAGTGGTGTCGCACCTCAGGCCCAGCTCTCACAAATGTTCACTTACTATAATGAGTACTTTCAAGTGAATAAAATGTACAAAAACTACACTGCTGACAGTAACTCCGAAGGCCAGTCATTTGGTATCGGGTGTATGAAAAATGCTATGCAGATTTTAAACGGATTCTTCAAACATAGAATCGATGAATTGGATAAGCTCAATACTAATCTTGAAGCTATGAATAACCAATTTCGTGAAGCCTCACGCGCAGATCTTGATGCCCTGGAAGAAGCCGTTGCTGTTCTCGATGGTGGGGACTCAACTCTTGCTGACAAAGTAAGAACTAAAAATCCTGATCTCTTTGACTTCGCGAAAAGATTCAATAATCCGGCCTGTCTTTCTATCTTATCAGATCAAAAGTTCAACGAAACAGGTTCAAGCGGCGGTTTGAATAAGATTAAAAAGGATCTTAAAGATAAGCTCTCTCAAAAAGTGGGGAAATTCTCTGGGGAGTCTTACTCTCAATCTCACGCCAGTGTTGTAGAAGATATTAATAGCCTCGCGAATAAAGTTTCTAAGCAGTTTGAACTTAACTACGGATCTATCGCCAAGTCTCCAGCGGCTTATGGACAATTTCTAGGTAGTCTTAAAAATCTGGTGAGTTCTCCAAATAATATCAATAATGCTTTAAATCCGGATTTATTCTCTGATGTACAGGCAAAGTTTAATGAAAACTATATTAAACTAACTGAAACTCGTAACACGATTGAATCAGAACTCAATGCCTATGGCCCGGGGAATGCTCTTAATCTCTTAGGGAACCTCAACAGCAGTAATTTCGAAGCCGAGGTTTCAACGATCGAAAACCGTATTAAGAACCAGTGTCTCACTAGTTCTGTAGGAGACATGGACTACCTTCTGGGAAAAATCTATGACCCTACAGCTTCTGATCATGCTAATACCAATGCTTCCAACTTCCTTAAAGATAAGTTAAAGCAAATCATGAGTAATGATTCAACCAGTATCGAAAAGAAACTGGCAGAATTGAAGTCACTTGAGTCTCAAACTGGCTCTCGTTATTACATGAAAATGGAAAACTCATATGAGGTTCAACAACTGGACTCTAATGGGAATATTGTGACTAAAGTGGTGGGCGCTTCGACGAACCGGACTCCAAGCGTTTACTTCTCTGACGTTATTAATAACTGTAATGCTCAATTTAAGGCCAATAACCTAAATAATAAACTCTCTGGTTCAGCCGCCATCAATAAACTTCGTCAGCTCAACCAGGATTATAAGAAGCTCGCCTCATCTCAAGCAGCTGAGATGAAAAATGAACTTCGCAAAAAGCTCATTGAATGTAGTAGCCCTGAAGAAGCGAACAATACGGCGGTAGGTTCATGTACTTCTGAGCGCTTCAATACTTCTTCACCAAACTTCTGTGCTAACGCCGCTTTATCTTGTTCTAAAAACATGCAAGCGTGTACACAGCAAGCAGATAATTTCGCTAAAGAAGTTAAAACTCAAAAAACGGCCCGTGCGACTAACTACAAGGCCCTTTTACAAAAGAACAAACAAGATATCGTAAAAATCTTCGATACCGCACTCTCTGAGTATATGAAACAAGGTGAAGCTCTTCGTGGTCTTTTTGGCGCCGGCTTCTCTTCTCCATCAGGAATTCAACGGGAAGTACCTGAAGGTCAACGTTATTTAAGTGAATTCGCTGACGCTACTGGCGGTTCACCAGATGGTCGCCTGCTCCTGGAAGATCCTGATAAATATGTTGAAATGTTCAAGCATAACATTGCTCTCCTTAAAGAAAGCGTTAAGAAGCAACAAGATCAGATCTTGGGTGGAGAATCACTCTCTGGTAATAACTCAGGACTTCTTGCTGAGCATATCAAGAAGACCGAAAAAAACTATCAAGCTGTGATTGGTGAATCAGAAACGATTGCAACAAACTGTCGTCAAAACCACGACAATGCTGTTATGGCGGCCCAGGCTGCCCGTGCGAAACAACAGGAAGAGGATGCTAAAAGACAATCGGAATTAGGTGAAAAACTTCCACGCTTCTGTGCCAAATATGAAAGTGTGATGAGTAGCCAAAACCCACTCGAAGCTTGTGGTCGCATGAAAGATGATGTGATCAAACCGGCCTACATGGCGGCCGCTCAAAGTGGCCCAAATAGTTCAGAAGACACAAGACTTATTGCTCAGTTCGAAAGTATGTGTGGCGGAGTGAACAACTCTTCTCAATCAGGTTCAGAGAGTTTTCCACCACCGAATATCATGTGTGATAAATTGGGTGGAGCCGAAAAGAACGTCGATTGTAAAAACTATTTTGAGAAATATGCAGAAGGTTGTGTCGCCGTTACTGAAAAAGGTTCTGCCGACAAATGTGAACCTTATTTAAAAAATATTCAAGCCGGTTATCGATATCACATTCGTAGTAATTCTAGCTCAAGCTCGATCGGCCAGGTGGATGATGGAGAATTGGATCTGGTCAGTGCCTCTAACTCAGCACCAAGCTTTTGTGAGTCAGGCGACACCAGTGACAGATCTGGTATCGGTAAAGCGATTATGAACATCGGTGGCACAATCGCGGCCGAAATCAGGGGCGCAAGCCAGCAGTAACTGATAAATATAGTCGGTTGAGATCTTTGGATTTCAACCGATAGGTTTAATATGAAAGTGGTACGTCAACGGATGATAAAACCAAACTTAAAACTTCTCCAGTGGAAGTCCTTCTTAATCCTCCCTCTCTTTGGGTTGCTCACCTCTTGTAACCCTACGGAAATAACTGGGACAGGCGTACGCAGTAATGTCATAGCCAATGATGGCTCCTTTGACGGCAAGGCCTACATATATAGAGACAATCCAACCATGATGGCCGGGAGTAAATACGGCCCTGCAAACCCGGACATGGGCTCCTTTCTCGATCGTAATGCTGAGCTGGTTACGACCAATACGAATTTGACCGGAAACTGTGGTATCGAATTATTTTTCTATGGGTCTCGAAGCTACACCTTAAATAACTGTATCCGCGTCCTGAATGACATCACTTCATCACAGGCGGTTCCTCGTAAAGAAGACCGGACATATATTTTTCCACCGGGCTCTCCGGAGTTTTATCAAACCAATGCCCTCTATCACCTCTCGCTTGGAACTAAAACATTTCTAGATAAGATGGCGTTTGCTTATAACCAACTCCATTCTTTACCTCTCTCGATTCCTAAATCTATACCAAGTTATCTGGGTAACTCCAGATTGTTCTGGTTTAAAGGTGTTTATAATGCCGATTCCAAAATTTATAAAAATGACTATTTAACCGCCTTCGCCAACTGCACAGTCGAAGACGGAGCAGCCTACTATTCTCCCGTGGGGCCAGAATTGTGTTTTGGTTTTGTTTCGGATTTTCCTGGTTTTCAGTTCATTCAGGACCCATCGGTTATTTATCATGAACTAGCCCACGCGTTAGTGGATGTCATGCTCAATATGAGAAATGGGACTTCATCCACTCAGTACCATCCGTTCCGTTCCGGGATGGGGTTTCTTGCCTACGATGAAGCCAAATCGATCAATGAAGGTATCGCCGATTACTATAGCTTCGTGATGAACAAGAGAACGCACATTGGCGAATGGGCCCTAGGTCGCACTTTTAATCAATCACGCCCTCTCTCTGAAAATAGCCCGTACCATATTTCTGGAATTAACGAGTCCCCGGATGGTCGACTCTCCTACCCGCAATATCTTCTCTATGATCCGAATTATCCGGATAAAACGATTGAGGATGAACACTATGCGGGTCAAATTGTGACTCACTATCTGGTGGCCCTCACTAAAGAATTAAAGAATCAATGCGGTCTCACTTCGGAAGCCGATGGCGGACATGATAAGGCCACATCCTATGTGATGCTTCTGATGGCGGAAACGCTAAGTGAACTGGGCGACTTGAATGCGAAGGGTGTTGATGAATATGGAGCACCATTTAGCTCTAACATTTTCTTTAATAATCTGGACAGTAGTAACTCCTGGTTATGGTCTCAAACCATTAATCCGGTAAATTACCGGAAATTTTTCCAGGTTTTCGCCAAGAATATTTATAAATATATCACCGGAAATCTTTGCCCGAATTTTGAAAAGAATGAATCAGAAAAACTTCTGGATGATTACGGATTATTACTCTTTAAGACTTATAACAATAACGGTAACTCCACTAAAGAAAGAAGCCTTGTTTATAATAATGCAGTTTCTTTTATTCCAGGCCAGTCCCTCACCCCTGTGTCGGAAGACAACAGAAGAAAGTCTGTGCTCGTTTCTAAACAGTTAATTGAACTCGCCCAAAAAACCCAATCGATCTCAGATCGGGTCACGTACTACACAATTGATAATCAGACAGATATGGATTTCCTTTTAAAGCAGCTTCTCTTTAAAGGACTCTCAATCCCTCTATCGACCAATGTGTCCGGTATTAAATACAAT
>JAEYUK010000094.1 GCA_023432655.1 Pseudomonadota bacterium
GGCCATTGCGACGAGGCCAGTAATCATTGGCCCATAATTTTTGAGAATCGTTTACTGCCGCAGAAAGTGGCAATTGAGAAAACCTCTTCTCGTAGGATGGCACTTGTATTTTCGGATCAGAGTATGAAGGCCACTCACTATTAACGGCTGCATTGACAGAAGCAAGCATGAATAAACACAGACCTGCTAAATAGAGATATCTCAATTTGTCCCCCTTAAAAATTAAAGGAACTCCTTATCGCATCTTGCGACAAACATCAAAATAAATGCTGTGCGAAAAATACAACCTAAAGATTCTTTCTTAATGACTTCAAAATGACGTGGAAGATATAGGTTAAAGTAACGCCGATTAGACAACCGGAGACCACCCCTACTGCGCGTTCTAAGGCGACATCCCAAAAATGCTGACCAGGTTCATGCATAGTTACAATCAACACTGAAATCATTGCCGTACGACTGGCCGCCTGCACTCTTAAAAGTTCACAACATAAGAGCGTTAGAACAATTCCTACTGTTACCATCAAAAGATTTATTGGATGAATATAAAAAATCATTAGACCAATTGTGGCACCGATAATATTGGCCTTAATTCTATTGATGGCCAACTCCATAGCATCTTTTTTATCAGGAGCTAGAACCAGAATAATGGACAATAAACACCATGCTCCACCTACTGGATGTAACTTATACAATTGGTAACCTATCACAGTACCTAATAAGCATTCTAAAAAGTAGGTTGCGAAATTTAATCGTTTGTCAGTTAGCTTCATAAAATAAAGTTTTAAATTCTCCCTCACTATGATCTCATATTTTGATCATCTCTGTCCTTTGAAACGGAGCCCTCATGACAACAAAATTAGTAGTGCTACTCTTACTGAGTGGACTTGTAGCGTGTGAATCCAAAAAAAAACCTGAACTTCCTCTCGATCCAGCTCAATTAGATATCTTAGGAACTGTTGACGAACGTTATCAATCTTTCAACATAGAAATGCTTGAAGTAACAGGAGGAAAGTTTTGGAAACCATATGGCCCAGAACTTGACTCTAGTCTTTCAGGACCTAACAAAAAAATAAGTGATGGTGGAGACACTCCCACCGGAATGAATCCTGGTCTCTACGAATACAGACCTCCCATGGACTTAAAGAATAAAAGACTCTTAAAAATGGCAGAGGCCCTTGCCCCCTCTTATATGCGCGTGAGCGGCACCTGGGCCAACAGTACTTACTTCCAAAAACCTGATGAAAAACTAACAAATCCCCCAAAAGGTTTTATCGGCATCCTGACTAGAGACCAATGGAAAAACGTTATTGATTTTTCCAAAGCTGCTAATGCCCGCATAGTTACCTCTCTTGCAACGAGCATGGGAACACGAGACGAAGATGGAGTTTGGACAATAGCTCAGGCCAAGCGCCTTTTTGATTTCACTAAAGCTCAGGGCGGCCACATTGCTGCTATCGAATTTATGAATGAGCCCAACATGCCCATTATGGGTGGAGCTCCTCTTGGCTATAGTGCTCAAGACTATGGAAAGGATTTTAAAATTTTTGCAGACTTCGTAAAAAAAGCTTCTTATGACACTATCATCCTGGCCCCAGGATCTGTTGGTGAAAGCAAAGAGGCCAATGGTGGATTGACCCTTTCATCAGAAGCAAAAATTTTAAAAACAGAACATTTATTAAAAGAGATGGGTGGTCCATTAACTGAAGCATTTTCATTTCATTACTATGGGGCGGTCTCCAAAAGATGTGCAGCGACGGGTAATCAAATAACTCAAGAGGATTCTCTTTCTGAAGACTGGTTAGGAAGAATCGACCACACCATTTCTTACTACGCTTCCCTTCGTGATAAATATGTTCCGCGTGTACCTCTTTGGAACACAGAAACAGCAGACGCTGCCTGTGGTGGTAATCCTTGGGCCGGATCATTTTTGGACACTTTTCGTTATCTCGATCAGCTAGGAAGGCAGGCAACTCAAGGAGTAAAAGTCAGTATACACAATACTTTAGCCGCAAGTAATTACAGCATGCTCGACGAAAAAGATTTCTCACCAAAACCAATGTTTTGGGGGGCCCTCCTCTGGAGAAAATTCATGGGATCTGCGGTGCTTGATTCAGGAGAACCAATCAGACCAGGCCTTCACGTTTATGCACATTGCTTATATAAAGTGCCCGGAGGGGTTGCCATGCTGGTCATTAATAATGATAAAGATCAAATGACCCAATTAAAACTTGGCATAGATGGACTGAGTTACACACTAACCGCTGATAGTCTTCCAGGGAACCATACCAAACTTAATGGTAAGCTTCTAAAACTGGCCACCAATGATCGACTTCCGAAAATAACCGGTGACCCTTTTAAGGCCGGTGATGTTAATTTCAATCCGAGCACGATTACTTTCCTCACTTTTCCCGAAGCAAAAAATCCAAATTGTCTCCAACAAGAATAATTTTCTCAGGGACAGGTCGAAAGACCTGTTCTTTTTAAATTCTCTGACGAGCAAGAACAGGGACGAAATGACCATTGTGCGATCACAAAAACGGCATCTTTGTGCTTTCTAAAAACGGCACTTGAGTTGCAACCATAATACCCAAGGAATTAACCTAACAAAGGAAGGATTATGGAAAACGTAAATCAAGGTGAACAACAGAATATCGGACAAAATCAACAATCCGGTAGACAACAAGGCCAAACAGGACAACGTTCAGGTGAGCAAAAAGAATTCCAAAAAGGTCAGGAGGGCCTGCAGCAAGGTCGCACTTCTGGTTCAGGATCCCAACAAGGTTCACAGCAAGGTTCACAGCAACGAACTGATGTAAATCGCGACCAGAATCTTAAGCAGTAATATTAGAAGTGAGTATGAGCACTCATGTGCTCATACTCTAAAAATTGAACTGAAACGAAGCAAAGCTATAATTAATCTGTGAAAAGTTATACACCTTGTCATTATCTACCCCCCCTTCAAGCATTCTGAATCCCAAATTGAATTGGTAGGCAGCTGTAAAAGAGTATCCGGCCATAAGGGCGAGATCGAATGCTCGCCCTTGCGGGGCGGCCAATCCATCGAAGTCAAAAGCAAGACTCAAACCATTGGCCCATCGATATTCGGAAAAAAGATAAAACAGAGGAACGACTCCGGTATTCTTTTTAAATTTTTTGCGATCAGCTTGAGTCAGTTCAATCTTCGCATCCTTTACTTTCAAAGTTCCACCAATTCTTAAAAGAAAGTTTTCCTTCTCAACCACTTCAAAGAAATAAGTCCCTCTATAAGAGTTGAATTGATATTCAGCTTCTGTTTTTTTACCCGCTAAAAAATTGACTCCACCAAAGTTGATGTTTTTAGAGAAAGCTTTATCACCATTAAATTTTAAAGGAGCGTAAAGAAAACGAAAACCATGAGATGAATTTAATTTATGAATCAAGCTTAGGCGGTAATATAAGTCATCATCCAGGGCCGGATTTAAATTAAATAGACTCCCTTTTTCACCGTCGATTTTAACTTTATTGAATGTATTTTCAACATAACCGGCTTCTAAGATTAAGCTGGTAGCAGCAGTTGAAATGAGGGGCGAGAGAATCAAATTCAAAACCAACAATAACTTCAGCATAAATATCTCCATCATCTGCATTAGACTTTTTAATTCTATTCATCATATCCTTAAATGATAAGGAGTTTAAGATGACGAATGGAACCAATTCTAAAGGGTCTTCAATTTTGTATCGTTTTCTAGGTGCCGTGGAACGGGCCGGGAATGCTTTGCCCCACCCGGCAATCATGTTCCTCTATCTTACCTTCCTTGTTATGGGGATTTCCGGATTAGTGACCCTTTTTGAAATTCAGGCAACCCACCCGGTTACCGGTAAGGTCATCACCTCGATCAATCTCTTCTCCGCATCCGGTCTTCGTCATGTCTTAACAGAAATGGTGAAGAATTTCACGGGCTTCGCACCACTAGGAACCGTCTTAGTAGCGATGCTTGGATTCAGTCTGGCAGAAAAGAGTGGACTTCTTTCTACCCTACTGCGACTTCTCGTTTTGAAATCCCCTCGTAAGCTTTTAGTCCCGGCGGTACTCTTCGCTGGAGTACTTTCACACACCGGAGGAGATATTGGTTACGTTCTTCTCATCCCACTGGCGGCCCTTACCTTTCATAGTGCGGGCCTTAACCCATTAGCGGGACTTGCCATTTGTTTTGCCGGTGTTTCAGGAGGATTTGCGGCCAACATACTCTTGAGTACTGCGGATCCTATGCTATCCGGGATTTCACAGGAGGCTGCACGAATACTGGATAAAAATTACGTCGTGACTCCCGTCTCCAACTGGTATTTTATGGCAACTTCTTCTCTATTAATTGTGGGAATAGGAACTCTTATTGCAAATAAATTCACAATTCCTTTTTTGGGGGAGTACCAAGGGGAAAGAGAAAAATCGGAACTAGAAGGCTTAAACGAAAAAGAAAGAAAAGGTCTTTTCTGGGCAGGTCTCGTAACAATATCGCTGATTGGTCTTCTTTTAGCAGGACTCATTCCAGAGAATGGATATTTACGTGATCCAGCTGCACCAGATCTACTTAATTCCTCAGCTTTAAAAGGCGTCGTTGCCATCATCTTTCTTTTTGGAGCACTTCCAGGTTTGGCCTACGGCTTTGCCTCTCAAAAGTTTAAACAGCAAAGTGATGTCACAGATGCCATGCAGGAAGCCATGAGTACTCTCGCTCCTTACCTTGTACTTGTCTTTTTTGCTTCTCAATTCATCTCATTATTTAATTTCTCCAATATGGGTCTCATTCTTGCCGTAAAGGGATCAGAGGTTTTAAAAGATTTAGGCCTTGGACCAATACCTTTAATGCTTGGATTTATTCTTTTAACGGTGGTTTTGGATCTCGTGATAGGAAGTGCTTCCGCCAAATGGGCACTCATGGCACCCATATTTGTTCCGATGTTCATGCTCTTGGGAATTTCTCCGGAATTAAGCAAGGCTTCCTACCGGGTGGCCGACTCTGTGGTGAATATCATTTCGCCCCTCATGTCATATTTTCCTTTAATTCTGGCCTTTGCCATTAAATACGATCCAAAAGCCAAAGTTGGTACTGTCATCGCCTTGATGCTTCCCTATTCTGTTGGTTTCCTTATCTCATGGTCGATCATGCTATTTGTATGGATGACTTTCAACCTTCCACTTGGACCTGGGGCCTTACTTAGATATGTTTCACCATAAAGCACAGGAATTGGCCCGAAAGGGAGATCAGTTCATAAAAAAATTCACGGCGAAGGAGTTTCACAAAGAAGCCGCCGAACTACTTTCAAAATCTGAAATCCAAAAGGAATTTAATTATCAGGAATTAGTTTCATCCACTTTTAATAAGAAACTTCCTGAACAGAATTTTAAAAACTTCGAGTTTAGTGACCTACCGCTTACTATTGCCAGAGGAGAAAACTGCTTCATCGATCTCTATTTCTGGAGAAGAAGACCTACGGTTATTCACAATCACCATTTTCGAGGAGCATTTCAATGTCTCGAAGGACTTAACGTTGATTCGGAGTATAAGTTTAAAACGATAAAAAAGT
The DNA here is from genome assembly GCA_023432655.1 of Pseudomonadota bacterium. GTDB lineage: Bacteria > Bdellovibrionota > Bacteriovoracia > Bacteriovoracales > Bacteriovoracaceae > Peredibacter. The sequence goes on from JAEYUK010000094.1 coordinate 5,566, forward strand.
TCACCAAACTTCACTCAATTGGGAATCTCGAACTGAAGCGGCTCAAAACCCTCAAAAAGGGAGATGTAGAAGCGATCAATTTTCAAGATCAATTCATACACCAAAACCATCACCAGTCTGATCTCACAGTTAATCTCTGCTTCCGTACAAGTGATGTTCCGGGAAAGAATCTCAGTAATTTTTTGTACTCTGGATTAAAGTATGAAAAAAATCAACTTTCTTTAAACCGCGCGATGCGACTCTTTACATTCACTCGAATAGATCATTTTGATCACAAAAAATTAAAGTTAAACCTCGAAGATGCATTCAATTTCCTAATCATGTCGTATGATTCAAATGCTGCTCATCCAAACTTCTTAAAACTTAAAAAGTTCTTTGAATCCAAAGTAAAAAAAGAAACTGGATTGAATTTAGAAAAACTCTTCTTAGAGCATGATAAGGAACTTGAACGGATTGAAGCACAGTACGAGTGAGAACTATTGGCCTATAAAGACCACACTCAACAAGGCCAAAAGACCCGGAAGCGCCTGAATGACGACGATTCTCTTATTTACAGTGTGACCACCATAAAGACCGGCCGCAATCACGCAGGATAGAAAAAATACAGATAATTGATAGGCAAAATTGGCTTCTGGATGAATGAGAGACCAAACCAGACCCGCAACTAAAAAACCATTATAAAGCCCTTGGTTTGCGGCCAAGGCTTCCGTTGTCTTAGCGTGTTCGAGCGTCATTCGAAAGACTTTAAGTCCTTGAGGCTTAGTCCAGAGAATCATTTCAAGGACCATAAAATAGAAATGAAGTATGGCCACAATGAGAATGAGAAGGCTTTTTAATAAAGTCATATTCTCTAGTTTAATACGAATTCAAAAAATATGTACCTCAAGTTTTATTAAGACTTAAGAGCAAACATCTTTTCGAATATTAATAAACTCACAAAAGCATCGTTGGCAGCGTATTTGGCCTGGGCCGCAGTAAGTACAGGGCATTCCCAGTTGGTAACCTTGGCCCCTTTACTCAATCTGAGATTAAGGTACATCCCACATAAGGTTCGTAGACCAAGCGACTCGGACTTTGATGTCCGGGTAATTTCAGCGAGATCGATGAAACCTTCTGGAGAAAACTCCCCTCTCTTTTTTAAGGCTATAAGGTCATCTCTGATAGCGACTCCCACTTTCTTAACATTCTTATTTTCCAATAATTTACTTAGTTCCGGAAGAAAAGGAATCTTATGTAAACGAAAAAGATAGCAACACTCATGGGTGGCAAGCTGAAGAAGAGCAACTTTATGAAACTCACCTTTTCGAAAGGAAGGGCGGGTTTCAGTATCGAATCCCAGTATATCCGTTTGATTCAATTCTTCGATTGCTTTTAGCGCAGCTGGTACTGTCTCAATGACTTCGTAGCGACCATTATGGTTAAAGAGAGAGAGGGCCTGAAGCTCCTCTCTGCTTATTTGAGGCTTTAAAATTGGATTTAAAAAATCGGTCATAAGTAACGTAGTTGTACCACGTTCTTACTGCAGCGCCTACTTAAAGCTATTAAACATTACCCCTGATGGTTCGATGACCACCTACTTGAGTTCTTTTTCTTTCCTCACTATAACCAACTTCGAATTGTGAAGCCAGTTTTCCCAAGGCAAAGGCCCCAATAGCAAGCCCTACATCACGAAGAGCGATATCCCAGTACTGGCCTAGAACTACTAAATTAACAACAATTCCCGACAGCCAAGCACTAACCACATAAGCGAAGATTCGAGGTTTAAGCAAAACACCAATCGCTGCTATGATTTCAATCACCCCTACCCCCTGCATGAAACGAGAAGGCGATAGATTTAACAGCTCATAGAAGGGAGGGGCCAAATATTTAGTCCAGTCGGTAAGGTAGTTAAAAAACTTATCGAGTCCGGCAATGAAAGGGGCAACAATAAAACCAGTCTTCAGAAGATTATAGGCCTGGTGAGAATAAGTAAGATTATCTGTTTTTATGACTTCTGTATTTCTCATAATGTCTCCTTTATTTACCTCTATACTCTTAAGCAAAAGAGGTGCCAGAGCCTAGTGTCTTTACAGAAATTCTCAGTACCTATTGAATTTCATAAAAGGAAATCCAATCCATGTTTAATCATCTGGTAAAAAAGATTGAAGAAATCATGATGGTGATACTAACCATCATGATGCTTATTGTTGTGATTTTATCTGTTGTAGAATTAGGTTGGATCCTTTTTAAAGATATCCTCTCCCCGCCTATCCTCATCTTAGAATTTGAAGAGCTTTTAGAAATTTTTGGAACCTTCTTATTAGTCTTAATAGGAATTGAATTACTAGAAACGATAAAAGTTTATGTAACAAAAAAAGAACTGCGAGCAGAAATTATTGTTTTAGTGGCCATTATTGCGTTAGCTAGAAAAGTTATTACTCTTGATGTGAAAACTCTCCCAAGCGAGGCCATGCTTGGGATTGCTGCAATTACTTTGGCCCTTACAACAAGTTACTATGTGTTTAAGAAGCTTCACTCCAAAGATAATTGATATTGAGTCTTTAGTCGATTTTTTCTCGGATAGCATACACTAAAGAATTCAGGTCTCTCAAAACTTCATGACCATCAAGCGTTTTATTTTTACTGAGTTTTTTAATTTGTTCTCGATAACGGAATTCCATCTTTGACCATACATCAATTTGATTTGTGTAATCGATCCCTAAACTTTCCGGTTTAGTATATTTGGTGTTCCTTATATCAACTTTAGCGACAATAGGAGTATTAGAATCATTTTTCATGACCGGTCCAAGTTTTAAAGTGAGAGGATAGGAAAAATACGGGAGGGATCAGAACCAAGGAACAAGTTCCATGCTGACAATTAAGTCAGCATGGATCGAGCTAATTAATAGCGTCTGTTGTTTTCGCGTTTTTCCATAGGCTTTGCCTCTGAAACGTTCATTTGACGACCGCCAAAATCTGTACCATTAAGAGCGTTGATAGCTTCTGAAGCTTCCGCAGCAGAAGACATTTCAACAAAACCGAAGCCTTTGCTACGATTAGTATCTCTGTCCATAATGACTTTTGCAGAACTTACAGTGCCATATTGTGCGAACTTTTCAGAAAGTGCTTCGTTACTAATAGAGAAACCTAGGTTTCCAACATAAATTTTCTGACTCATGTGAGCCTCCGATGTAGAGATGCCACTAAAATGTGACATAAATGATTTTTTTAAATTTTTTAGAAAGAATTGGATAAAAGATTCTTGTGTTTAATTGATCTGAAATAAGAACTAATAGCAGTTAGTTGAGAACAGATAGCTCCATCGTATACGCGAACTGTTTGGAATACTACTTAATAAAAGAGCAGAGCTGAAAAATAAAGAAGTTATCGCCTGATAACCCTGACTTGGCATTTCAATCTGGTCACTTTTATTTTAAGACAAAGCTCTTCATAAGGTTAGAGGCGATAGGGTTCTCCAGCTTCCTTTGGGCAGCAATTAACCATATCTCCTCATAGACATCCTTGAGTTGTCCGATTTTTATCAGTCCTTGTTCTTTAGCCTCTACTTCTGAGAATGGGGCAAGTCCAATAC
>JAEYUK010000114.1 GCA_023432655.1 Pseudomonadota bacterium
AGGACATACTTACAGGGTCGGTGATTTAGATATTAATTTAGTAAAAGGAGAAATGGACCTTAAAGATGTCCGCGTCTTTCACAAAAGTTCAACCACAGGTCTCGCCTATGTCCATCTTTTGAAAGTGAATTTCAATTGGCTGGATCTTGCCCGAGATGAGAAAAATTATAACCTCCATGCCGACGTTGTGGATGTCTTACTCTCTAAACATTTGGTTCAAGAAATTGGACGCATAAAACAGGATGCTAAAGCGGATAGGGTGAGGGGAATTTTTTTAAAAAGTGTCACGGCCAATGTTAAGCGCTTTAATCTCCGCGAGATGGATAACGATAATATACGAACTGTTTTGACGTTGAATGATTTGGAAGCCAACTTAAAAAATATGGCGACCGAAAAGATTTATGACAACTCTGAGTTTACTTTAAAATCAAAAATTCTTGAAGGGGGAGCTTTCAGTCTTACTGGAAGAGCGGAAAAAGTAGATGGTTCTCTCTCCTGGAAACTCACTGGGAATCTTTCTGGTATACCTTCACGAGTTCTTGAGAAAATGGCCGGAACTGAAGCTCCTCTTGATCTGGCGGAGACTAAGGTCGATGCCGCCATTGTGGCCCGTTCTGCAGATGGGATAATTAAAGGTGAGATGGATTCTCGCATTAAGGATTTTCGTTTTACAGAAGAAAAGACTCAAGACCTAATCAGAAGAGGACTTAATCGGGTGACTAAGCTTCTTTTACAGGACAAATTAGAAGAAGATGGCAGTCTCAAAGTAAGTATACCGTTTACGTTGAAAGAGAGTTTTTCTGTTGATGTTCCGGAAGCTTTGAAGAAGATCGAATAGAATATGGAGCAAGGGGCAAAAAAAAGCCCCGACTCGCATTCGGGGCTTCCACCATCAGGTATCCTGCTAATTATGAAGCTCGCATCAACATAACTAACTGACCAACCTTTTATCACTGAATGATATTTTTCTGTAGAATTGTCTTAAGGCCATAATCGGATTTTGTAGCACAGGGTTGCAACAGGTCTTTTTTATAGGAAAAAAAAATGCCCTCTAACTGAGGGCATTCCTTGGAGTGAAGTCTAAAGCGAGGTTTTTTACAAGCTTACACATCTGACTGAAGCTGCTTGTTTTTGGTTCGACTCTAATGAAATTTCTCCATCTGAGCCATTGATAATATATGTAGAAACACCGAGGTTTGTGCTGCTCCAAAAATGGTAATCAAATCCATCTCCATACATGTTTGGAAGATTTGACTGCAGACGAGGGAATTGTGCTTCCCATTCACCTATCTTAGGAAGTCGCCAGTTGAGATTCATGTAACCCAATTCTGGGATTCTGTGATTTTTGCAAATGTTCAGCGCCACAGGGAGCCTCACTCTGGAGGGAAGTCGATCACTCCAGATAATCCCGGTAATTAAATCTTTATAGATCTCTTTTTGGTCTAATGTTCTGGTCACTAAAACGATATATTCCCTTCCGAAATATTGATAGGAGCAGTCTTCAATTCGCTGATTGATACTTCCAAAAAGCCCACAAGGCCTTTTATAGGCATCCTGGACTTGCAACGAATCATTAATCAGTCGGTCCAGAACCATGCGATCTAAGGGAGAAGACATCAAATGCGCCGTTACTTTTCTGCTGGCAAAAGATGAATTTTCATTCAAGGCCTTTCTACGAATAGCATAAACAGCTTCATGGATGTATAAGGCAGCCTTATTGAGATTATCCAGTTTCCTGTAAATTTCTTCAGAAATAATGAGCTTATCGTCTAATGTGTAAGTGGCCAGCTGTTCATAATTACAACCTTTTTTCTTGATAATAGGGAAGGCATCTTCAGTCAGTTCTAATTCATGGCCGTCAGGAATAAATACAGTGTTTTCTCGGATGTGCTCTATCTCTCTGCTCAATTTACCATAGAAGGATACATTGTCAGAAGTTCTGTTCAAAGCAACATGAACTAAGCTATCGACTTCGATTTCGTTATTTTGGTAATCCAAATGATATAGGATTCTTCCTTCATAAATATCCAGAAGTTCTGCGGAATTGATTATACCGTTACTGTCCCGACAAACGACTGAGTATCCGCCATTTCCTTTGTCACCGGCGAGAACTGTAAATGAAAGGGCCATCATGGTTATGGCCATTAAGTATTTTTTCATGCTGGCTCCTAATGCACCTTTTTATCTTTTGTCTCTGTTAAGGGATAAAACTGTATGGCCAGTTGGTACACCTCAGTTTTCTCTCCTTCTTCAAGGAGTGCCGCCATCTTTTGACGGAACTCACGGATGATAATTTTTGCCTCTGGTAGTTTGCTTAAATCCAGGGCCAGGGTTGAAGAAGAATAATCTCTTAATTCTGTAGCTATTTTTTCTAATTTCTCTTTACCCATATCCAGGGTTTCTTTATGCGATTCACGAAGTGCCTGGCTGGTAATATCTTCTGTAGTTCTGACATCTGAATGGACTTTTGAGAGATATCCGTCCTCATCATTTTCTAAAAGCCCGCAGATAATTAAATTATTGATCACGACTTCGGTCCGATTCATGGTTAAGTCAAGGTACCGGGCCACCTCTTCTTTGGTGCGTTTAAAATCTTTAAGATTGAATAGTTCTAAAAGTGCGTAGTGTTCCCATTCCGCAATGATCTTATAGTAAGATTCGTCAAGCATAAGCCTATTATCGATTGGACTCACCTTGATCTGATCCAAAGCGGATTTACTTCGCGACAAACTTTCAACGAATAGACTCTTCTCCACCGGTCCCAGCCCCAGGCGGGCAGCAACGCTGTTAGAATCTTTTTGCGGTAGAGGCCTATTTCCTTTAATGATTTGGCTCAATGTGGCCGGATGGATACCAATATCCCGGGCATAGGCCCTTAACGAATAGTGAGGGTTATTCCTCTGTTTAATAGAGAAATCTTCCTTAATCTTAGCTAGGTAGTATGGCTGTCCTGTACTCATATCCCGGAGCTTAACATGGGTGTGCAATAGAGTGTGGCAAGTATGTAAACAATATGTAGCAGAATCTTGAGTATGAAATAATTACAATTTCTCCCCTATGAAACGAAATATTCCCTATACAGGTAAGTATGAAAAAATTCGTACTCCTTTTATGCCTGTTTATCCTTTCCAGTGCCCATGCTGACCAATTGGTCCTGCTCCGTGACGATAGCGACGCTCTTCAGGCGAGGGTCGACATTATTCAGAGAGCGAAACATGAGATCCTGGTTGAATATTTTTCTGTCTGGAATGATGATCAGTCGATCGGCGGTATTGCCCTTCTCATGGCCGCGGCCAAGAGAGGCGTGAAAGTAAAGGTTATTGTAGATGCGCTATCTAATACCATTCCTAAAAAAACATTTGCCGCTCTATTACAGGAAGGTAAGGATCAGGCCGGCAATCAGAATCTAGAAATTAAAGAGTACAATCCTTTAAGTCTTAATATTTTCAAAGCGACCCATCGGGATCACGCCAAAATGATTATCGTGGACGGTGAGGTTATTATAACCGGCGGAAGGAACGTAGGTGATAAGTACTTTGGGATTAGCCGTATCCGAAACTTCAGCGATCTCGATCTGATGGCAAGAGGTTCAGTGGCCTCATTAGCACGGGATAATTTCCTCTCAACCTGGAATGCCAAGCACACGAAGGTCACTAAACTTGGAAAATTTGACTCAAAGAACCTTCATGAAAGTGCGTGCGATAAAAACTATGATTATTATGAATTCGATCAATGCGAAAGAGACAGAAGACATTCTATTAAACGGGTGAATCAGGAAGTTAAGCGTATCCATGACATTCTTGAAGAGATCATGACAGTTGAGGATGATGATATTGTTATGGCCAACTCCGACCGGGACTGGTTTGCCTATTCTTATGAACAGAATAATTTAGAGTTTATTTCCCATGGCACTGAAACATTAGTCTCTGAAGAGACGGCCTACCTTAATGAAAAGATGATGTCTTTCATTGCAAATGCAAAATCTGATGTGAATATTATTTCACCTTACCTGATCCCGACTGAAGAGTTGTTTAATATATTTAAGGAGCTTCTGGCCCGTAATGTTCGGATCAGAATCATTACTAATTCTCTTCGTTCAACCGATAATCTCTTTGCTCAGGCCGGATACCGACAGGTCAAACCTCTCTTGATTAAATTAGGGGTTGAGATCTATGAATATGAAGGTCCTGACACTATCCACGCCAAAACAGCGGTTGTAGATAATGAGATTGCCATGATCGGGACCTATAACATCGATCCACGTTCCGCCTATATCAATCGGGAAATTGCTATCTTTGTTAATAATGTTGAGCAGACCGGTTTTATTAATGAGTTAAATATGATTATTGATGATTTTAGGAACAATTCCACACTTGTGGGAAAAAATAAAGAGGCTTTTAATCAGGAATTAGAACTGGCCGGTGTTTCCCGGTTTAAAAGGGCCATTCTGAAATCAATTACTTTTATACTTCCATGGATCAAGAACCAGCTGTAATCCAATGAAATAGTTCTCAGTTCTCTCCCTCAATTGTCCGATGTGGTCAAGGTGAGGGTGTTGATGTCATGAAGTACTGGTTTGTATTTGCATTATTTATTGTTGGAGGCTTGGCCCTGGCCGTGCTTTCGAATGAAAATGATGTAGAACCTTATCGAAAATATTCCGACAAAAAGCACGACATGAGAATCATTAACTCCGGCATGGCCTCCTTGTATGCCCGGGTAGATATGATCAGACGAGCAGAAAAGAGCATCGATCTTGAATCCTATATCTTTAACACTGACACCTCCGGAAAAATCATTCTAAAAGAACTCGTAGCCGCGGCAAAACGCGGAGTAAAAGTACGAATCCTCGTGGATAAATTCTTTGGTGTCTTTAAGCTCGATGAATACTATGCTCAGGAATTAAAAAAGCATGGAGTCGATGTCCGTTACTATAATGCTACCAGTATATTTCGTTTTTCCACTTTCCAGTCGCGAAATCATCGGAAGCTCATGGTCCGAGATGGAAAAGAAGCCATTACTGGAGGACGGAATATTGCTGATGAGTATTTTGATCTTTCCAAAAAGTTTAACTTTTTAGATCGTGATGCCACGATTGAAGGTGAGATCGTCGAAACGATGAATGAGAGTTTTGAGAGATTTTGGGATTCTCCACTAACCCAAATCCCTTCAGGTACAGTAGAGGCC
>JAEYUK010000138.1 GCA_023432655.1 Pseudomonadota bacterium
GTATTCCAATCGGTAGTGGTGGATTTACTGTTGCCCCAGCGTGCACAATCACTATGAGAAATAGAGATGCCACAAGCTATACGGAAAAAATGGTAATTAAAGAAACAACCACGACTACCCTCACTATATGGCGTGGTAACTATCCGGACGCTGGTACGACAATGCAAGGTTATTGGACTTGCATGGGACAATAACAAAGATGAAAAATGCTTAAAAAACTATCCATTATATCTTCACTTCTTCTTTTGATGAATCCGTCTCTTCGAGCGGAATCATTAAGCTATTCTGGACGCTTGGTCACTCACAACGGTTCCCCTGTTACCGGTAATGTTAATTTAAAATTTGAACTTGCTTATACAAATGATTTAAACGTTATCCTTTGCTCTCAGCAATTATCAAACGTTTCACTAAGCCATGGTGTATTTCACGCTAAATTAACACCAGTCTGTCCTTCCTCAACCCTTTTGAAAGTATTGGAAGAGATTCCTCCGTTTAATTCGATTGCGATTCGGGTAACTGATGAAACAGCTAATAAGCAGTATCCGTTTCAGGCCCTGCACTCTGTGCCTCTGACTGTTTTATCTCAGACGAGTAAACAGCTTGTTCAGATGGGTGCGACTTCTGGACAGATCCTCTCATGGGACGGTGGTAAATGGGTTCCAGTTGATCCTTCGGCTTCATCGGGTGGAACGATCACAAGTATTTCTGTTGGTGATGGTCTTTATGGTGGGACCATTACAACTTCTGGCACCATAGGTATTGCTGATGGCGGGGTGACTTCTAATAAACTTGATTCTATGGGGGCCTTAACTTCTGGACAGGTTTTGAAGTGGAACGGCTCTTCCTGGACTGCTGGGGCGGATGAAGATAATGGAGTTAATGAGAGTAATCTTCGAAAGTTTGCCCTCAAGAATGATCCTCTTACTCCCGCTCCGACTTGCAGCGGGCATCAGGTACTGCGATATATCCTCCTAACCGATAGTCTTGAATGTTTCGATTTAGTGAATGACAACATTGATGAAACAAAGTCGGATCTTGCTCCTTCACAAAAAGTAGTCGCTGAAGCTCTTGCCCTCAAACAAGATAAAATTGAATCTTCACTAAAGCTCACTCATGCTGATTCATCATGGGTTACTTTACAAGCTCCCGCGGGAGGAGGAAATATTTCTTATACTCTTCCGCTGATGGGAACAAGTGGGCAAGTTTTAAAACTCGGAGCTGCCGGAGTCTTAACCTGGGGAGATACCGGGGTTAGTGGAAGTGACATCGCGGCCAATTCTATAACTAATACTCACGTAGCGGATGGGGCACTTTCGAAGTCGAAAATTAGTGGTCTTACGACTGATTTAGGGGCGATTGATACCAGAATTACCAATCTTAAAACGGACGATGTGGCCGAAGGTTCAAGTAACAAATATTTTACAAACGATAGAGTGCTTCTCGCTCCTTTAACAGGACTTACTCCCACGACCGGTTCCGTTGCTGCCATGGATTCTCTCTTAGTGGCCTTAAATAAAATCGTTGGAAATGCTACCGCTCTTTCCGGAACCGTTACTACCCTGGCCTCCAATCAAAATCATTATCTTGAAAAGGGCGGAGGTTCTATGAGTGGTAACCTTGTGATGAGTGGAAATCTTATCACGGGACTTGGAGCACCTTTGAGTGATAGTGATGCCGCTACTAAGAAGTATGTAGATGATAAGGCGAGTGTTGCTACAACCTGGCTAAAGAATGATCCTGATATTTATTATGACGCTGGAAATGTAGGAGTAGGGACTTCTGCACCATCTTCAATCTTTCATATAACTCCACCTGATGATTCGTGGTCTAGTTCCATCCGAATTGATCGTTCATGGGATTCTGTCACCGATTTTGTGCAAATTATGTATGACTATCAAGGATTGAAGATTAGAACTATGGATGACGGTGATGATGAAGCCCATATAATATTTAAACCAAAAGATAGTGAAGCTCTAAGAATAACTGAATCAGGGTTTGTAGGAATTGGAACCACACTGCCAGTTGAAAAACTTGATATCTCGGGCAACCTAGCGTTAAGTGGAAAAATTCGTCTCAAATCTGACAACGCAAACTATGTAGAATTAATGGCCCCTGCTGCGCTCAGTGCGCCTTTAACTTTTAATCTTCCTAATTCTTATGGAACTTCTGGCGAAGCATTAGTGACGAATGGAACAGGGATACTTTCATGGGCAAACGTTGCTACCACAGCAACAGCAGTGGGTGGTGATTTAAATGGAACTATTGCCAATGCTCAGCTTAATGCCAATGCTGTTGGAACTTCTGAAATTGCGAACAGTAGTGTGACTTACGAAAAACTTAATCTCTTGGATGGGGATATCCCAGAAGCAAAGGTCAGTGGTCTTACCACACAACTAGGAAATAAAGAGCCAACAATAAACGGTGGGACTAATGATCAATACTGGAGAGGGGATAAGAGCTGGCAGACTTTAAATACGTCAGTCGTGCCAGAGGGATCTCGCCTCTATTTTCTAGATTCAAGAGTAAGAGATGCTCTTATGAGTACCTATACTACAGGTAGCGCTTTACCCCTTGCGAATACGGATAAATTGATAGAGGCGCTGGGAAAACTTGAAGGACAAATCATTGCAAACAAGGCAGCCTTCGAAGCCACTGGGCACTGGAGTAAAAATTTAACCGACCTTTATTATAATGGTGGAAACGTTGGTATTGGGACAACTAATCCCACCACTCAGTTAGATATTGTGGGGAATGGGACCGTTGGTGTGAATGTAAAGCGGATCTCAAATTTGAATCCTCCCTTTTTGTCACTCACTCGTTCTCAAGGCACAATAGCTTCAGAAACAAAAGTTGTAGAGAATGATATTCTGGGGCAGCTAAGATTTCGCGGAGTAACTCGTAATCTTGGAGACACAGCTGATTCAGAATTAATATTAAGTTCGATTGCTTCTTCGGTTGAGGCAGTTGATGCCGCACAAAGGGCAAGTTCAAAATTAAGTTTCTTCACAGCTTCTAGTTCAGCTTCGGCTACGGAAAAAATGACGATTACATCCTCAGGGAATGTTGGAGAAGGAACATCATCACCAGCGGCCAAGATTCATGCAGAAATTCCGGATATTGGTGCTGGAGTACGTGTGAGTGATGCTTCTGCACCCGCAGGGTTTATGACTCTAGGCGATGCCGGTAGTGCCGTTTCC
>JAEYUK010000142.1 GCA_023432655.1 Pseudomonadota bacterium
GCCACCGCCCTCGCGACTTCGACCTGCTCTTGATTCTTGAGGACGAAATCTCTCATGGATTTTTCAGCATAAGGGAAAAGAACGTCATGGACAAACTTGATGTCAGTAGTGGTGCCTTCAATGTCGAAGAGGAATAGTTTAATCATAAATTATACTTTTGATCCTTACCGCTTTGAGTATAGTTTGCAACCCAGCCTTCAGGAGTTTGGAAAATTCTTATGGCCTTCACGAAATAGCGAGGGGCGAGATCAAACCAGTGAGTAAAACCTTTAGGGACGGAGATGAAATCACCTTTCTCACAAAGGAGTTTAAACACCTCATTACGGTCTTCCAGATGAAAGAAAAAATAACCTTCGCCATCCACGAAAAAACGAACTTCATCTTCAGCGTGAGTGTGCTCGGATAAAAACTTCATACGAATGGCCTCAACATTTGGTGTCTCTTTATGAACATTGATCACGTCAGCGTTCACATAGCCATGCTTTTTCATATAGGGGCCTAGTTCATGCTCATAGGCCTTAAGAATTGTTTCCTGTGAATCAGTGTCGTTAAGAGGCATTGAAGCTTCCCACTGTTCAAAAATAATTCCGCGTTCATTCATGAATGTCTTAATATCTTTTGGATCTTTTATTTCTTTTCTTTGCGGGTCTAAGAGAGTTAATACGGCCATTATGTTCTCCTCATCATGTGATAACATTCAAATAAAAATTCATAAGTCTCTATATGTCTTTTAGCAGAAGCAATCGTTTTTCCCCAGGTATACAGACCATGACCTGCGATCAAAAAGCCATGGACGTTCTGGTGATAGCGGTCTTTCATCTGATTTAAAATATCCGGCATATGCTGGGAATTGGGAACGATTGGTACAATTTCTTTTAGTTCATGAGTGGAATTGCCCTCGAGGCCCTTAAGGATCTCAAACCCTTCAAAAGAAATTTCTTTTTCATTTAAGTGGGAAAGTGACAAAACGGTCCCCAAAACGGAGTGAGTGTGAAGAACACAATTAACCTCAGGGAACAGGTCATATAAAGCGGTATGAATTTCCGTTTCTGCCGATGACTTTATTCCATGCCGATTGAAGGGGGGGAGGACTTCACCTTCAGGATTAATCATGATCAAATCTTCAAGTCTAAAGCGCGATTTATCTACGCCTGAGCGAGAAATTATATATTCATTTCTTGTTTCCGAACGGGCGGAATAGTTAGTGGAAGTTGCCGGGGACCATCCTTTTTGGTTGAAAAAAAGAATCGCCTCCAATAGCTCTTCTGCTAGTTTTTTATTGAGTCCGGTAAACATGATAAAAAGCTCCTTACTTCAGGACTTTACCTATCGCGAACACCTCAATTTTACAAGAGATGGATGGTTGCGTTAATTTGACAAGTTTTTGACAAGCCTTTGAGTCATAAAATGGTGTTTAGATGCATGCCGCTTTTGTCATTTGGCCTGAAAAATGGTTATCTTATAAGAGTCAAACCAGCCATTTTTTCGAGGACAAAAGCCAATGAAAAACCCCTTTCTCGGGAGTGATTTTCAAAATACTCATAAAGATAGTTTTACTCATCTGCATCTTCATAGCCAATATTCATTGCTCGACGGGGCGATACGGTTAAACGATCTCTTCAAACGGGCAAAAGAACTGGAAATGCCAGCGATCGCCTGTACTGATCATGGTAACATGTTTGGTGGAATTGATTTTTATACGCGCGCTCTTTCAGCGGGAATTAAGCCAATCCTGGGATCTGAAATTTATTTCACACCTGGCTCACGTTTCGATCGAAGACCCCCAAAAAACTCTAAGACTCTTGATTCACAAGATGAGGTTGAAGGGAAGCATCAGATCCATCACTTGATCCTTCTTTGTAAAAATCTTACGGGTTATCAAAATCTATGTAAGCTTCTTTCAAAGGCCTATCAGGAAGGCTTTTATTATAAGCCTCGAGCAGATGTGGATCTGCTTCGTGAGTATTCGGAAGGTCTTATTGCGACTTCGGCCTGTTTAAAGGGAGAAGTGGGCTACAACTTTTTCACTGCTCAGGATGAACGTGCTTATTCCGCCGTCATGAAATACCGTGAAATCTTCAAAGATGATTTCTATCTGGAGATTCAAGAGAACGGAATCCCGGAGCAGGTTGAAGTAAATAAAAAAATCATTGCTTTTGCAAAGGAGCACTCAGTTCCTTTAGTGGCCACTAATGATTGCCACTACCTGACTAAAGAGGATGCTGCAGCTCAGGAAGTTTTAATGTGTATTCAGACGGGTAAAACCTTTGAGGATGAAAAGCGCATGAAGCTTTCAACTTCAGAATTTTACTTTAAATCTCCACAAGAAATGCGACAGGCCTTTAGTTATATTCCTGAAGCTTGTGACAATACATTGAAAATTGCTGATGCCTGTAACTTAGAGATTCGTTGGCAGGATGATAAAGGAAAGCAAATTTATCTTCTTCCGAAGTTTGAAATTAAGACAGCCGAGACGGAGGATGAATATTTCACACGTCTGACTTATGAGGGAATGCAGGAGCGATTCGAAGGTCCTCACTTTAAGCATCTTCGCGACAAAGACAATTGGGAGACAGAATTAAAACCACAATACATTGAGCGACTGGAAGTTGAAATTGGTCTGATTAAGCAAATGGGCTTTACCGGTTACTTCCTGATCGTATCGGACTTCATTCAGTGGTCAAAGAAAAACGGCATTCCAGTGGGGCCTGGCCGTGGATCAGGAGCTGGTTCCATTGTTGCCTATGCACTTAAAATTACCAACGTAGATCCGATTCCATACAACCTTCTCTTTGAGCGTTTCATTAATCCTGAACGTATTTCCATGCCGGACTTTGACATCGATTTCTGTCAGGATCGTCGCCAGGAAGTGATTGAATACGTGACTCAAAAATATGGTGAAGAACGAGTAGGCCAGATCATTACTTTCGGTACACTCTCGGCCAAGGCGGTCCTAAGGGATGTTTCCCGGGTTTTTGCTCTTCCATATTCAGAGGCCGATGCTTTGGCCAAGCTCATACCGGAAGAGTTGGGGATTGAATTACAAGAAGCCATCGATAAGGAACCAAAACTTAAAGAACTCGAAGATAATGACCCGAAGATCAGAAGAATCTTACAGATTTCTAAACGTCTTGAAGGTTTAAACCGTCACGCAGGCATTCATGCTGCTGGAGTGATCATTACCAACGAGCCACTCGTGACTTATTGCCCACTCTTTAAAGGTGCCAAAGGTGAACAAGTTGTTCAGTTCGATAAAGATTTCTCTGAAAAAATCGGCTTGGTGAAGTTTGACTTCTTAGGACTAAAGACTTTAACGGTTATTTCCAATGCAGAAAAATTCATTCGACGTGATTTAAAAGCGGA
>JAEYUK010000244.1 GCA_023432655.1 Pseudomonadota bacterium
GATGGGGACCATGGTTACGCTAAGGAAGCCCCTTATGATCGAGCGATTTTCACCGCCGGGGCGACAGATCTTCCGCGGGCCTATCATGAGCAGATTAAAGTGGGAGGAAAGCTTCTGTTTGTTTTAAAAACAAGCGGTGTTGATGTCCTTCTTCTTCTGGATAAAAAAGAAGATCATTTCGAAGAAGTTTCTCGAGAACTTTGTTCTTTTGTCCCAATGACTGGAGAGAAAGGGGTGGGTCTTAGCCACGAGTCATCTTTTTTAAAAGGGCTTGAAGGGCGTCTTTTAATCTATCCAAGCGACATTTCTAATAATAGTGATTCAATATTTTCAGTAACTTAAAGATATTTCCAATTCAGTTTCTCTTTGGCATGATTAAGTGACACTAACATTCACCTAAAGGAATTAAATGGGACTCATTTTCTCAGCTCACGAGATTTTGGAAAGATCACGCGGTTTAACTTTTGATGATGTTCTTTTGATGCCACGACATTCTGAGATGAACTCCAGACGGGCACCAAATCTTGAATCTAAAGTAACCAAAAACTTCACCCTCAAAACTCCGATTATTGCGGCCAACATGGATACTGTTACTGAGTATCAGATGGCGATTAAAATGGCAGAGCTTGGTGGTCTTGGTATTCTTCACCGTTTCATGTCTCCGGAAGAACAGGTTAGACAGATTAAGCTTATGCGTGAAGCGATTAAACCTCTTGGTTTACCGGTGGCAGCTTCCATTGGGGTGAAAGAAGAGGGAATGAAAAGAGCTGATCTCCTGGCGGATGCAGGTGTTGATATTCTAACCATCGACATCGCTCATGGCGACTCGGTCATGATGTTTGAGACCTTAGAGTACGTGAAAAAGAAATACCCAAAAATTGATGTGATTGCTGGAAACACAGCGATGCCGGAAGGGGTGCGAGGACTTATTGAGCACGGGGCCGACGCCGTGAAAGTAGGAATTGGACCTGGGTCAATGTGTACAACTCGTATCATCACCGGTTGTGGAGTTCCGCAATTAACAGCGGTTGCGATGTGTGTCCTTGAAGCTCGTAAGCATAATGTACCTGTCATCGCTGATGGTGGTATTAAAACTTCCGGCGATATTGTTAAGGCCTTCGCGGCTGGCGCTCAAACAGTTATGTTAGGTTCCATGCTTTCAGGTTGTCTGGAAACTCCAGGAGAGATCGAAGGCGGACGTAAGCGTTATCGTGGGATGGCCTCCAAAGATGCTCAGGTCTCATGGAGAGGTGAGCTTCCGCAAGGGATGGCCGCAGAGGGTGAGGCGCGTTGGGTGAATTGCAAGGGATCTGTTGAAAACATTGTCCATGAACTTTCTGGTGGTGTACGCTCTGGCATGACTTACCTGAACGCTTTTAACCTGGCAGATATTAATAAAAATGCCCTCTTCATGGAAATGACTGCTTCAGGCATGACTGAATCTAAACCCCATGGACTAAACCTTTAGGAACCAATGTTTTCAGATAACGCTTTTGATACCGTTCTAACATACCCCAAGCTAGTTGAGCGTCTTCGGAATAAACCCGAAGATGCTCAAAAAATAAAAAAACTTTTCCAGGAAATTCACGGAGAGTTTTCGCCGACACTTGTTAAGTCTGCGGCCAAGGTTTTAGATGCCACGTTTTTAAAACTCTATGATGGCGTCAATCTGGAAGTTCCTCCTGGCATGGATTTCAATTCATTAAAAGAGAATAACCATATTATTCTTGTGCCCAATCATCAGTCTCACGCAGACTATGTGGCCTTGACTTACAGCATGTTCAAGAATTTTGGTGTACCCATTCGTGTGGCGGCCGGAATTAACCTGAATGTTTTTCCTTTGGGGCAATTTTTTGGAAAGGCCGGAGCTTTTTTTATCCGGAGGTCTTTCACTTCGGATCATCTCTACAAGCTTACTTTTGAAGGTTATATTTATTACCTTCTCAAGACGGGGCAAATCGTGGAGTTCTTTTTTGAAGGCGGAAGAACCCGTACGGGCAAACTTTTAAAGCCCAAATATGGTCTGTTCCAGATGCTTCTGGAGGCCCATGCTCAGTTAAAAGAAAAACCTCTCATGTTCATTCCTGTCTCTCTTGCCCATGAGCATATTCCGGAAGAGAAGGCCCATGCTCGTGAACTTGGAGGCGGAAAGAAAATTCCGGAGAAGGGAACCCAACTTTTTAAACTCATAAAACTTGTTAATAAGCGATTAGGAACAATTCATATTCACTTCGGTGAACCGATCATCATGAATGGTTACGAAGGAGATCTTAAAGAAGCCACTCAGAATCTGGCCTTTGCCAATTTCCGTGCAGTTGGCCGGAACATGCCTGTCACACCAAGTGCACTGCTTGCCCTCATCATGCTTGATGAGCCGTCCGGAGCTCTCACATGGAAACAAATTGAAGAGCGTTCCTTGGATGTTATTCAGTATTGTGAGGCGCTGAAAATTCCTATGACCCCAAGTCTTACAACCGATAAATTCAGAGACTCGCTTCGATCGGCCCTGGATATGTTCATAGGAAATAAGAAGATTGAAGTTCTAAAACGCGAAAAGCTTAACCAGGTTTATTACGTTATCCGTGGAGAAAGAAGAGTGGAAGTTCTTTATCATAAGAACATGATCCTTCATCATTTCCTGGTTCCGGGTATTATTAACTCTGCCTGGTTTAACGTCTTTAACGGCTCCATTAAAGATGGAATGCAGCTCACTCGCTTTCTTATGAATAAGAGAAAAGAACTTAAATATGAGTTCTATCTTCCAAGTATAAAAGAAATGATTAATGAAGCTCTGGAGATTATTTCTTTTGCCTTAGGGAGAAAGGTTGAGTCGCTGGAAGAGTGTATGCGTTTTTCGAGTCAGGAGCTGTATCAGATTGCTACTAAAGTGAGACGCTTTTCTACGGCTTTGTCTTATCTTTACGAAGCCTATTACATTTCTTGCCTCGCCGTGAAATACCTCGCCAATGAGAACTTCACCCAGGAGCGCTTTGTTCAGGTCACTAAAGAGCTTTTCACTCTAGAGATCGAGCATGGAC
>JAEYUK010000245.1 GCA_023432655.1 Pseudomonadota bacterium
ACCACAGTCGATGCCATTGATATTCAAGCTGCAGAGCACGCAGACACGACACTTCTTGAAGATGAAATCCGGGACTTTGTGAATACCAGACATAAGGTTCCTGATATCTATAAGGACACGGCCTTTAGAATCCACAATATGGCCGATATGAAAGAAGCGATATCTGCCAGTAACCAAACGATGACTTTGCTTCTTACAGTAATTGCGGCCATCTCCTTACTTGTGGGGGGAATTGGTATTATGAATATCATGCTGGTCTCGGTAACTGAGAGAACAAAAGAAATCGGTCTCAGAAAGGCCATCGGGGCCACTCGAAAAGATATTCTATTTCAGTTTCTCATTGAATCAGTGGTTGTCGGGATTGTTGGGGGAGCCGCGGGTGTGCTCAGTGGGGTTTTTCTGGCAGTGCTATTAAACTCGGTGGTTGGATGGGCCACATCCATTTCTCCCATGAGTATCATCATCTCATTTCTCTTTTCGCTTATTATCGGATTGGTCTTTGGCGTCTATCCGGCCAGATCCGCATCGAAGCTTCATCCAATCGAAGCCCTGAGGTCCGAGTAAGTTAGTTAAGTATTCTAGGTCGGCAAAAATTGCCCTTACGTCACCTGGCCGACAGGGATTTCATGAAACAGGCAAAAATCTCCCTGTGAAATGGGCAATCCTTGATTCAAATGCCAATGGAAGTTATAATTTTGACAAGGCCTCTCACCAGAAATGAAGTGTGGGGAGGTTTTATAATTTAAAGGTAACAATGGCTGAAGAAAACACACCGGGACAGACACCCTCGAATAAAAATCCGTTACTCACAGTACTGATGGTCGTCAACATTGTAGCTATGGGAACTGTTGCCTATTTTCAATGGCGTTTCATGGAAATGGAATCTAAACGTCCTGATTTGCAAACTCTCTTGAAAGAATCTAAATCTGAAGTGGCCATTTCAGATGAAGCGGCCGGTGAACAGAAAACTACTGAAGTTATCAGCAAAGAAAATCTGATGCCACTTGAAAACTTCACCGTAAATCTCGCCCAGGGTGATGGTCCCCGTCGCTTTGTACGACTTGATGCTGTTTTGAAATTGAGCTCTGATGCTAAAAATACGGAGTTTGAGGCCCGCAAACCTCAGATCCGGGACACAATCATCAGTATTCTTAATACAAAGAGACCTGAAGACCTTCTTAAGAAAGAGGGTAAGAGCTTTTTAAAAGAAGAGATTAAAGCTTCTATCAATTCCTTTTTGGTTGATGGAAGAGTGGAAGATATTTACTACATCAGCTTCCAAATCAACTAATTAGCAGGATGCTTTTTAGTTAAAGTCCCAGGAGGGGAGAGATGGCCCAAGTACTGAGCCAAGACGAAGTAGACGCATTATTAAATGCTGTCAACGATGATGGGGATTCGTCATTAGGTAATGATTCCGGAGGCGATGCTTTCGGAGAAGTCAGTGAGACAGACGCGAATATTCAGCCGTATGATCTGACGAATCAGGACCGTGTTATTCGCGGACGAATGCCGATTCTGGAAATTATCTATGAACGTTTTATTCGTCAGTTCAGGGTTTCTCTTTCAAACTCTCTAAGAAAAATTTCAACCATTTCGATGATTTCAACCGATCTATTGAAGTTCGGTGAATTTGTAAACACACTCCCGATCCCGTCATGCATGTGTATCATGCGTTTTAATGAGCTTCGGGGCCCTGCTCTTATTGTCTTTGAATCAAAATTGGCCTACGCCATTATTGACTCCTACTTCGGCGGAACTGATCGCCCTTTCACAAAAATTGAAGGAAAAGAATTCACTTCGATTGAACTTTCGTTCATGAGACGAGTGATGGATATGGCTATCAATGATCTTGAAGAGTCGTGGGCGCCGGTTCACCGTATCGATGCTCAGTATGTAAGAACAGAAATTAATCCTCAATTCGTTGGGGTTGTTCCTCCTTCAGACGTTATTATCACGACGACTTTCGAAGTAGAATTTGAATCTGCTTCTGGGACAATCATGGTGGTGATTCCGTATTCAACGATCGAGCCAATTAAGCAAAAACTTTCATCAAGTTACCAGACTGATAATGATGTTGTGGATACCTTGTGGACGCGTTCAATGCAGGAACATGTTCAGCACGCTGAGGCCACAGCAGTCGTTAAATTGGGTGAAACAGAGATGACGATTGGAGACCTTATCGGTCTTCAGGTTGGAGATATCATTCCTCTGGCCCAGGAAGTTTCTGGAGAGCTGGATTTAGAAATAGAAGAATCAAAAAAATTAAAATGTTTGATCGGCGTATATAAGGGCAACCGCGCAGTTCAAGTCACCCGTAGAATCACATAAAGGATAAGCACATGACGTCATCAGAAATGTCAGAAAACAAAAAAGATGCCATTCGCGAACTAGCGGATCAGATTAAGGCGGGTGATGATGCTCTCAATAAGCTCAAGGTTCAGAATCTTGACTTCATTTTGGATATCCCCCTAAAAGTAAGTGTGGAACTGGGAAGAGCGAAAGTGATCATCAAGGATTTACTTCAGCTTGGACAAGGTTCGGTTCTTGAACTGGATAAACTTGCTGGTGAGCCTTTAGAAGTTCTGGTTAATGGCAAGCTGGTTGCAAGAGGGGAAGTCGTGGTGGTGAACGAGAAGTTCGGGATCCGTCTGACAGATATTATTAGTCCTCTTGAACGTATCGAATCGCTTAAGTAACTGTTGGAATTTTTTGGAGTCAAACCAGGAAGGATTACTCTATGAATAAGAAGCTCATTTTTTTCACTCTCTTTACGCTGGCATCATTTGGGGTCCAGGCGGGTGTCAAAGTGACATCCCTGGATTTGAACACGAAGGGTGAAAATGGATACTTTAATATCGCCATCGAAGGGCGTTCAGGGGAGCTTCCTGATTATAAAGTTAGTGGAAATACAATTGAAATCACATTATCCAATGCTGATAACTTCAACAGTATCTTTAAAAATATAAAAGGTGCTCAGTTATCGGCCAATGTTCTTAATGGTAAAGCTATTGTTAAAGCAACTCTTCCTTATGAAATTAAATCTGAGGGAGTGAATGTCGGCTGGAAAAATAAGAACATCGAAGTTATTTTTCCTCGTG
Organism: Pseudomonadota bacterium; assembly: GCA_023432655.1. Taxonomy (GTDB): domain Bacteria; phylum Bdellovibrionota; class Bacteriovoracia; order Bacteriovoracales; family Bacteriovoracaceae; genus Peredibacter. The sequence goes on from JAEYUK010000245.1 coordinate 3,102, forward strand.
GCAAGGCTTCAGCTGGTGCAACTACGGCAGTAGAAACGACGGTAACAAAAGTTGAGCCAGTTAAGAAAACTCCTCCTAAGCCAGTCGTGAAAACAACAAAAACTTCGGCTATTAAAGAAACTCTTAATGAAGATTATCTCAATAATCTCATGAAAGAAGATCAGGCCAAAACTGTGGCTAAAACAGAAAAAGCTCCTGCGCTTGATTTGAAAAAAGACGAAGTAACTGTGAATCAAGCGGCCATTAGTAAGGAGCCGATTAACAGTAATGACGGCTTTTCGTTTGCCGGTTACGCTTTAAAATTTGCGGCTTTTTTGGCGGTGGTTTTAGGGATGTTCTATGGAGTCGTTCAGATTCTTAAAAAGGGCGTCTTTAATCGTGGCAAACTTGGATTCTTAAATAACTCTCAGATGATTCAAGTGCTTAGTACAACTTATGTCGCTCCGAAACGATCACTCATGGTAGTTAAGGCCCATAATCAAATCTTCCTGGTAGCGAACTCTGAAAATGGTCTGACTTTTCTTTCTGAAATGACTGATACAACAGCCCTATTGAAGGAAGGAGAAAAGCAAGTTACCGGAACTAATTTTGATGTGAACATGGGGACAGTGGAAAGTTTTCCGACCGCTCCTGAGTTTAAGTTAAAAGAAAATATTCATGAGTCTCAACCTCTTCCTGATGAGAAGGGAATAGCTGCTTTAACCGCAAAAGATATTGTGAAGTTTTCGGATGAATTAAAGAAGAAGGCCAAGAAGCTTAAGCCGATTGAGTTTAACTAATGAAAAGATTTTCCCAGCTTTCGCTCGCTCTTCTGACTCTTCTTGCGTCTCAGACTGCTTTTTCTCAACAGGCCAACCTTCCGGGGGTGGCCGTAAACTTTGGCCAAGGAACTAATCTTGTCGACACAATTGAAGTCCTTCTCCTCTTTACAATTCTTACCCTCGCCCCAGCAATTATTATTCTTTGTACTTCTTTTACTCGTATCGTAATTGTCCTCTCATTTATGAGGCAAGCTCTGGGGACTCAGAACATGCCACCCAATCAGTTGTTGATTGGCTTTGCATTGTTTCTTTCTGTCTTTGTAATGATGCCGACCGGTAAGTCAATTTACGAGAATACGATTAAGCCTTATCAGGCCAAGCAGATAGATGCCGCCAAAGCGCTTGAAGGACTTGAGACTGATCTCAGAAGCTTTATGGTGAAGCATGTTCGAAAAACAGACATCGGACTTTTTTATGATGTAACTGGAACTACTGCTCCTGAAGACATACAGGCGGTGCCGATTCATTACTTGATTCCCGCCTTTATCATTTCAGAGCTAAAAACAGCATTCCAAATAGGATTCTTACTCTATATTCCGTTTATCGTACTGGATATGGTTGTCGCTTCAGTTCTGATGGCCATGGGGATGATGATGCTTCCTCCAATGCTGGTGTCTATGCCATTTAAGCTTTTACTTTTTGTACTTGTGGATGGTTGGCAATTAGTTACAGGAGCGATCTTACGATCGTTTAACACTTAAGGAGTTATCTCGTGGAAAATGAATTTGCCGTTGAAGTAGTCAACCAGGCGATTAAAGTTACCTTGCTCCTTTCAGCCCCAATGCTTATCGGGGCCCTGGTGGTAGGGGTACTCATCTCAATTTTCCAAGCCGTTACACAAATTAACGAACAGACTTTATCATTCATACCGAAGATTCTTGTGATATTCGCGGCCCTGGTTATTTTTAGCCCCTGGATGATGGAAACTTTAGTGACCTACACTCAGGAACTTATCACAAGCATTCCGGAATTGATTAGGCGTTAATGAATATAACGATTGCTGATCAGACTGTTTTTTTGGCCTTCTGGCTGAGCTTTTCCCGTTGGATAGCTGTTCTCTATCAATTGCCGCTTTTTGATAATGTCGCAGTCCCAGGACTGATCAAAATCCTCGTAAGCTTTATTATTTCCTATGCCTTTTTTCCTCAATTAAGCGGCACGCTAGTTGCAGAAATCAATATGGTCGGAGTTGAAAATGTCTGGATGCTTGTGACATTTCATACAACCACCGGCCTAATTATTGGATTTTTAGTAAAGAGTATCATGAGTATGTTTGTCTCTGCCGGTAGCATTTTGACCCAACAGATTGGCTTTGCATCTGTTAGTTATTTTGACCCCACCCAGGGCCAGCAGATCGGTCCCTTTGAGCGTCTGATAGAGTGGACGCTCCTGATTCTGATACTTACTTCCGGTGCTTTAGTTCCCATGCTGAAAGGGATCTTTTTATCTTTTTCTTCTGTCAATTTCTTAAACGCTGACAAATTGCTGAAAACCCCGGAGTATTTCGTGCTATTCTTTAAGTCAGCATTTAGTGCTTCTGTCCTTCTGGCAGGACCGCTTATTTTTGCTAACTTGCTGATGAACCTTGTTATGGGGATTGTGGCACGGACGGTTCCTCAAATGAACGTGTTGATGGTCAGTTTCGTGGTTAACATTGGTTTGGGACTTCTTCTCTTTTTAGGAATATCAGAGGAGTTTTTCCAGGTGAGTTTTGATTTATATGTACAAAAACTAGGTGATTGGTATCAGTTCCTTTCACCCTAGTAAACTTCACAGAGGCATAGGATGGCCGACGAGAACGACGACGAAAAAACGGAAGAACCCTCCCAGTACAAGATTGATGAATCTCGTAAGAAAGGTGATGTTGCATCCTCTAAGGAATTGTCTTCAGTACTGCTCCTCTCAGGATCGTTTCTCACTTTAGTTCTTTGCAGCTTGTTTATTTATGAGCAGTTCACGGAATACATTGATTGGCTCTACCGACAGGATTTTAAAACAGTCTACTCGGTCGAAAAGTTTTCCGACATCCTTAAGCAAACGGTTTGGACCCTCGTTAAA
>JAEYUK010000341.1 GCA_023432655.1 Pseudomonadota bacterium
CAATAGCACAGTGTAGAGTGCCATGAATCCCATGCTCATAGGAAGACGATCCCAAACAAGTGTTTGATCATTTGGATTTAAATGATAATAAGCGGATCCTGGGGCGACTAAGACGATACTGAGAAAGAACCAAAACCACGATTTTTTAGTTAGTGTTGTAGTCGTTAGTAATTCCTTTAAGCCTAAAAATCCTGCCACCACAAAAAGAAAATTAGTTAAAACATTATGAGCGTTGGGAATTCCCCAGAAATTTCGTGTGTCGACAAAGGCGTGATAGCTTTGGTCCTGGATTATAACGGATTTACTAAACATCCAGACGAAAGTCGCCATGAAAGCACAGATAATGAGTCCACATTTTAGTTTTACTGAGAATTTATTCATGCTTTTAGGTTACTGAAAACCTATATAAATTCAACCGGTTAAATTTTTTAAAGAAGATGGTCGACAAGACTTAAACCAATTCCATTTTCGACAGGATGTTTTGCATGGATATGGACACTTTAAAGATAATTAATAACCGCATTCAAATTATTTCCCTAATCGAAAAGGCCAGTTTATTTGGTGGAAGTTTATGGCAAACTCTTCCAGGAAAGAACGGACGTTACGTCATTTCGATTATCCAAATTACTCTTGATTTTAAATCCGATAAAGTTATATACCGCACGCCCTCTCATATTGAGCTTAATCCCAATTATCCTGTTTTCATCCGCCTAAATTATCGGAGCATCGTTTTCCGTTTGCTCCCCCATGAGTTTCGCTTAATGGGAGATAGGCTGATTTGTCATTATCCTCAGGAGGCGAGGGCCTTGGATGAAAGACCTGGAGGAGACCGCTATGTTCTCCCATTATCCTCAGAGATTTCACTTTCAGTTAAAAGAATTGAAAAGTCTGTTCGAGAACTTACTTATGAAATGGAGATGAGAATTATCGATGTTTCCGAAAAAGGGTTTGGAATTTTGATTTCCAACTATAACCGTCACTATTTTCATGAACGAGATCATTTTTGGTTAAAATCTGTGGATCAAACTCCGCTTCGTCATCAAATATTAGGAACTGTTTGTTACATTGCCCCCAAAGGTTATTATTTAAAAAGGGGAGATGTGCGAGTGGGATTGGCCCTCAATATGGCCTTAAGCCAAGACACTTTTGAATACTTGAAAAGGCGATGCCATCTTGTCCTAAGTGCTTGAGTATATTTTGCGAGCTTTATGATTTCCGTGTTGATTTTCCTTTGCTAGTATTCTTGAAGTTAAGAATTCAAGCAGGAAATTTAAACATGGCCGAAATCATCGATATCTTCTTACATCTCGATCAACATCTTCTCTCATGGATCGCTCTTTTTGGTCCCTGGATTTATGTCCTGATGTTTTTGGTTATCTTCTGCGAAACGGGACTAGTCGTTACTCCTTTTTTGCCAGGAGATTCTCTGCTCTTCGCTCTGGGGGCCTTAGCAGCGATGGAGAACGGACTTGATGTTTGGATTCTCCTGAGTAGTCTGACCATCGCTGGAATCATTGGGGACACAGTGAACTACCATATCGGCAAGTTCCTGGGGCCCAAAGTGTTCGAACAAAATCGACGCTTCTTTAAGAAAGAATATCTGATTCAGACTCAGGATTTTTATGCGAAATGGGGACCCTTTACAATTGTAGCTGCTCGATTTGCACCGATCGTTCGAACCTTTGCCCCATTCGTAGCGGGAATTGGCAGCATGGATTACAAAAAATTCCTTTCTTACAATGTGATAGGAGCGATTCTTTGGGTATTTACCTTTATCCTCGCAGGCTATTTCTTTGGAAATTTACCGGTGGTTAAAAGAAACTTCCACATCGTTATTTTTGGAGTGATCTTTGTTTCAATCCTTCCAATGGTTATTCCGTGGATTCAAAGTAAGCTTAGAAAAAACTAAGCTTAAGCTGCCGCTGAGTTGTCTTCGCTTGATTTCAAAGAGCTTCGACATAAATGGATACTAATGCCATCTGCGATTCTGACCGGGAAGTAGGTGGCAAACTGGTATTTCTCTCCAGGATTGAGTTTATTGGAAAGAATGAAGCTTCCATAGGAGCTTCCTTGGTCCTGAACATAGAAGTACTGGCCAATCTTAGTTACTACTAAGTGGCTAGTGGCGATGCCCGCACTCGGTACCACAATATCGCAGAATGAGCTTGATCCAATGGTGATTTGATTTTTTGTAAAGACGTATTCTTTGAACTGGCCTGTCACTTCAACTTTAACTTTTATCAGCATGTTACACCTCATTTCCTTATTCTCTTAACGAACTTTTGAGGACCAAAATTTAATCTTTTTTTAATATATTTTAGAAAATTGTCAAAAAATTAGACAGAGGGAAGAACTTTTACAGCAGCACTGGAAGAAAACCAGGAATTTCCTAAAATAACCTCATTAATGACTCAAGTAAGGTTTAATTTATGAAGATGGCCCTTTTCGTGTTTTTGGCATTTTTCTCTCTTCAAGCGCTTGCCGAAGGTCCTTGTGATGTTCGACCTGGAGTTTCGGTAGGGGTGAGGGTCATGGAATTTGCCACAGGTAACGCCATTCACTCCAAAATACCTATAAAAGAAACAACTGCGGAATCTCTCCTGGAAGAGATGGTAAACCTCCAGGATATGGGCATTTGTGAAGAAAAAATCATTTCCAGAAAGTGTGAGTTAAAAATTGAAAAACGAAATTTTATTACCCTCTACCGGGGTGCTGACCGCTGGAATACTTGGAAACTAACGGCGAAGACCCAGGTAGTGGATTTTGTGAAAAGACTTAAAAAAGCAGGTTTTTGTTCTTAATAGCCCAGAATATCCACATAGGTTACACCCTTGGCCAGGGCCGAATTTGATTTGGCCCTTTGTCCTTTAATCATGATTTTCTTTTGATTAAAAAGCTCTTTAAGGCCACTGCGGGAAATATTTTTGAGTTTTGGGTTCTCATCTTGCTCTCTCAAGGCATCAAGTAAAATATTATCCATTCTTGATTCGGGATATTCCAGAGTCAGAGCGATACGGAAAGAGTTCTCAGGTTGTGGAGGGATATTACTCATTTGGTTCCTATTTTTGTAAGCTAAAAGTATTTAAAAAAGTCGAGTGACTTAGAGCATCGACATTGAGTCCAATACCTAGAGATGTCTGAGGTAACCCTGCAGTTGAAAATGTACAGTAAGAATTGACGGCAGACAAATCAGTATTTCCTTTGGCAAAACAGGAATTGGCCTCTTCGCCATAAAAAGTTGAATTAAAAAGTAACTGATTCCAATAATAGATATCGGTAATCATTGAGCCCATAGACTTATGTAAAATATTCGTTCCGTTGCCTTCAATTTCCATTACCTGTGCCCCAATTGAATGTGAATCATGATAGTTCACATGTCTTACCCAGAAGGAATTAGCAGCAGTTTTCTTGGCCTTAACGACTTCTCGGTATTCTTCGTCACCTTCTTTTTTATGATAAGAATAATACTCAAAAGCAGCCGAATTCATGTTGTGGGTGTTCCAGAGAATGAGTTCCTTGTCTTCTTCTCCGGCTTCCTCAAAGAACGCCAATTCATATTTTCCAGCGGCTTGGCTACATTTAAGGTCGGCCACTAATCTTTCTTTTAGGACTGCTTGCATCCCGATTGAAGCCTTAATTTTTAAGTCAGCGATACATTCAGGGCCCGCAATATTGCAAAAGGGAAGAGGGGCAGAAGAAGGAGTTATTTCGAAATCAATTTCATAAGTTTCACCTTCAATATAGTGATTGACGATAGCTCTGGTTTTAATCGGGGCCAATTTCGCAGCGAGGGCCAGGTCTTGACATGTTTTATGTCCCGTTCTGACCAAGCTAAAAATTCCTGTTGAACTCAAGTCACTTCGAACATCACTTAAGTAACCCCCGCCTTGAGCTTCTTCATCATGATCGCGTTGAAGGCTCTCAAATAGATAGTAAGGGTGTTCTTTGTTTACAATGTTTCTTAGTCCCAGGATTCTTACGAGATTGGTGTAATTCTCTATGTGAGGCATATTAGAGCTGGATAGGATGTTCAGAGTCTTAGTTCCAATTGTAATAGTATCTTCACAGGCCTCAGAATTGTTTACAACATTGGCAGTTGACCCGCTCAGTTCATATAAATCGAGGGCTAAAGATAAGTTTATTCCTACGAACCTGGTATCTAAAGAAGCCAGATTCTTAACAGGAGTAGGGGCATTATACACATTCGTTTGGTTCCCTAAGCTATCAACACGGTAAAACTTTCCGTCGATGGCACTTACTAATAATTCTCCACTGGAAGTCACGCCGAAACCTTCTACAGCTGAGGGAGCCGCATAAAAGGAGATAGGGCTTCCAGAAATAACTCCTGATACTGGATCAAAAGAAACTTTTTTAACAAATTGTGTGCCCCAAGGTAGGAAATAAATTTCGTTACCATATACTTGAATACTAATCAGGTCAGATCCATAAACGTATACATTGGACAATAACATGCCGGAAGTAAGAGAGAATGATTCTAATACCCCAGTGTTAAGGGCCACGATTAAAAGCGAACCACTTATTTGGATATCTCTGATCGGTGCCGAAGCACTGAAGATAGCATTGGTTTGAAGGTTATAAACTTGAGAACCAAAACTTCCATATAATACCCCAGAGGTGTCCACCGCCAACTGTTCATATAAAATCCCGTGAGTCTGTTCCTGTACTTTTTTTCCATTAGCATCAAAAGCAATTACCTTTGAGAACTCTTCGGCTAGGTCAGGATTCCACTCTCTTTTTAGTGAATAAATAAGACCATTGGCCGGGTAGATGTCATATTGCTGTCCATTAGTATTCTTTTGACAATAGAGATGCTCTTCACGACGTACTTGGCCGTAGAGATTGCCATCATCGACTTTACAATTATGTATGGAAAACTTTCCATTGGTAGATTGTTGGGAACAGAACTGAGCGCTGGTTTCTGTGTGAGACGTTTTTCTTTCTAATAAGTGTTCTCTGTTATCGCTCCACCACTGCGTGAAGATATGAAAATTGATAACAGGTTCTTTAAAACAGTCTTGAAAACTCCCCGCAGAACCGCAGAGGAATTGTGGGAGAATATTTTGAAATAATGATGTTCCTCTTTTAGAAATAGAAGAAGGTAGAATTAATCTAGTTTGAACTGGTGATGTTCCACTTTGAAAGGCGATTTGGTCAAAATTCTCAGGATTTCCTGCCTGGATCCCTTTTGGGAAATGAAAGATTTGGTGCTTACCATTATTTAAGCAGTCTTCCTGAGAGCGATAGGCCTTTATCGCAAAAGGAAACTTGCTAAGTGGTAAGCGATCGATGATATCGACATATCCAAATTCAGTAGTGCTTTTCTTACATGTTGATTGAATGGTTGAAGGACCCATCGTTCCTATGGAAGAATCCAGGGCCATAATTTTATAGTAGGGAAGTTCGCTTCTCTCTCCCATTGGAAGGGTAGAGCAGAAGTTATCCGGTGTACTAACAGTCAAATCTTGGTACGTATTATTGGCACTATCATAAGTTTTAAAAGAGCCACAGGTAATGGTTTTAAATTCATTGAGTGCGACTTCACTTTTAAAAGCATCAGTACAATTTTCACTTCTTACCGTCAGGTCAATTGTGGCATTCGTTGAAATATCTTGCTTGGCCATGGCACATAAAGGGTTACCACTAAATTTAGATGTTCCATCCCATCCAATGGCATAAAAAGACCATGGACCGTTATTGAGTTTTACTGTTTTATCTAAGGTGCTGGAGTCTATAGCAAAAGTGAAAGTTTGATTATTCGGTCCTGATCCATGGATCAGAAGTCCTCCAGTAATCGTATCCAAACCGGCAGTAGCGAAGGATTTTGAAATTTCCAGCTTCGCTTCAGACTGACAGCCTCCTCCACAACTAACGAGAGTCGCAAGTGAACTCATCATGATTAGTGAAAAGAGTGATTGAACTTTCATACTCATCCCCGGAATTTGTTTTTTTCTATTTTAAGCGCATTACAGCTTCATTTTGATCGGAGTCCTGGATTATTTAATTAACGAAAAGGATCAGACTACTTAGCTCAGAAAAATTAAGTTGAAGCTTAAGTTTGCTTTATCTTGGGATGGCCGATTTTGGCAGATTATTGTGGCAGCATGGGTATTAACTCATTGTTTTAATTGGATAAATATGAAGGCTAATTTCTTCATCATGGACTTTCTTTAGGGCCTAGAGACCGTTCTAACTGCACGAGAAAAGGAGAATTATTGCCTTGATTGTGGTGATTCTGGTTGGAGGTATAATTGTTAAGAATAATAAGCCCACGCCGGGGCAGAGGGATACTTTATGAAAGCAGTCGTCTTTTTCGCTCTTCTTACTTTAACTTGTTCTGCTTTTGCTGCCAAAGTAGCAGTCGTAAAACTAGTTAGAGGTGAAGCCTTTGTTCAAAGTATAGGGAAAACTACTCCGCTTAAAATTGATGATTGGGTCGAGGATGGGGCGGTCGTAAAAACGCATGAAAAAAGTTTCGTGAAACTTATTTTTGTAGATAAATCGCAAATGAATGTTGGTCCCAACTCTGAAATGAAAATTGAATCTTTTTCAGGAAAAGATTCAGGGGTGATTGATCTGGTTAAAGGGAAGATTCGCTCTCAGGTCTCAAAAGATTACTTACAAATCAGTAAGGACAAATCTAAGCTTTTCATTAAAACCAAAAACGCCGTTATGGGAGTACGTGGAACAGATTTTATGATCTCGACCAACGGAGTAAATACCTCGACAGTTTTATTCGAGGGGGAAGTGGTCTTTAATAAGCTCGAGAATAATAGACAAATGTCGCCGGCCGCTTTGGAAAGAGTTGTGAACAATGGTGTTCGCATGTTCCCGGGAGAGTTTTCGGTCATGGAGGCCAATCGCCCGATGCCGACAGTGCCTTCACTTCTAAACGTTCAACAACGTGAAAAATTAGAAAATAATGCTGAGTTTTCTGCAGACCGAACTCCAAGCAGCGCAAGTGTTGAGCCAGCTAAGTCTGTGGTTCCTGCCGGTCTTAATGGCCAACTGGTAAGTAACAACAGTGAAGTCTTGAAAAACGAAGTGGCCCAGGTGGCCTCAGCAAATTCTCCAGCTCCTGTACCTAGTTCATCTAGTCCAGATGGATTTGTTAAGGGTGATATGGTGAAACCCGCAAATGGTTCTTTTGTGCATATCGAGTCAGGTGTCATCATCCCTCCTGGGCCAGGAAGCGTCCTGGACAGTAATACTAATACCTACATCCCCGGACAAGACTCAGGGAAAGTGGCAGGGGATGGTAGTTACATTCCTCCCAAAAACGTAGAAATCACAAACGATGGTAAGATTCTGGTTAAAACTCAGGATGCTACTGGTAAGCCAGTGGTGGTGGAAGCGAAACCTCGGCCTCCTGTAGTGGATACTAAGCCAGTTGTTCCGGGAGCACTCCCTTCACCTGTTCAGGTGATTCCGGATGTTTCATTACCTGGAACGAACACCGTAGATACCCGTTTCACTCCAACAGGCGGTTTCACCGGGTCTAATGATCCGTCGCGGGTTATCTCGACAACTTCGGATGTGACAATTCGAGTAAGACGTGGACAATAAATAACTAAGATTAAGACATAGATATAATTTTTTCTGAGGATTTTGATGAGAGCAATTGCATGGATGCTTCTCTTGTGTCTAACGAGTATGAGTTGGGCCCAAGACTCTTTAAATGTGTCTGATATTTCAGATAATAAACTTTTTAAAAAAGCGTTCGAACTTTACTCTCAAGGTAAATATCAAACAACGGTTGAAGAGTTAAAGACGATAGAAGCTCAACTGAGTCAGAGTAATAATACCAGCACTGAAACTTTAGGTCTGATCCAATATTGGAAAGGTATTTGTTACAACCGTCTTCAAGATTTTCCAGAAGCTATCTTAAGTTTTGATAAATCTCTCGGTTATAATTATTCTCCCGTGGATCTTAACTACGAATATGGCCAGGCCCTTTTTGCGGCCGAAAAACTCAAGGAAGCAAGGATCCAGTTTCGTGAGTCTGTGAAGAAAAAATTTAAAAGAGGGGTGTCTCTCTATTACATTGGTTACATCTCTAAGGAGCTAGGGGAGAGGAAAAAAGCTTTCACTTTCCTAAAGGCCATCAATAAGTTAAGTGAAGAAGAAGCCGCTGAAGTTCGTCAGGCCGCAGAAATGCAAATCGGGGACATCTATCTTGATCAGGTGGAGAAGAGGGCCGATGCTTTCAAAGCTGTGGAAACTTACGTCATCCCTCAGTATGAAAAAGCTCATGAACTAGACCCTCAATCGGCCCTGGCCCCTCAAATTCGGGAGAAGATAGTATCTTTACAACGTAAATACGACCTTATTCTCTTTCAGCTCAGAAATGGAAGACCCACACTGAATCCTCCGTATTTTCTGCGCATTTCTCAGGAGTTCGGGCAGGATACCAACGTTACATTCTCGCCTGCGGAAACGACTATTTCAAAATCCAAGCAAGCCTCACTTTATTCTAAGACTGATGTTATTGGGCGTTACACTTTCTATATCCGTGATTACATCAGTATTGCTCCTGAGCTTCGAATCAATAACACCTATTACTTCAATCGGGTTCCGGAAATTCACCGAAATGATAACTACATGATCATGCCAGGTGTTCGCACGGCCTACGAGCATACGTTATGGAAAAAACCGGCGGCCTTCTTGTTGGATTATGACTACAGCGAAGCCCAGAGAGATGTGGATGGCAAAGAGAAATTAGAATTCAGCTCACGCGCCCACAGCTTCATGCTTGGGGAGAGATTTAATTATTTTGATTTTGGTGAAACTTTTTTAAGGTTACGTCATAGGATTCTTGAAAGTTATATATCAACATCTAATTCAACAACAACCAGTCTTGTTTTTGAACAAGTCAAGAGCTTGAGTACCAGCACTCTTCTCTTCTATGGAAGTTATGACCGTATGCGAGTCGATGACAAAGCTTTCGATACTGATTCATTTACGCTTAGAGCAGATTTAATCATGTCTCGGGTAGGTGATTGGTTCACTCCTAGTTTTGGATTAAGTCTAACCAGCACTGATCCTATTAATGACCGCGATGCTCGTGGAAGAGAACTTCTCATTAATCCGAGTGCCAGACTTTCAAAAACCTTTAAAAAGAATTGGCGTGCTAATTTGAAGTATGACTATCATAAAAACGATTCGAAGGATGAAGAGAATTTCGCATATACGAAATCCATTTATGCTTTTGAATTGGAATATATTTTCTAAATAGGTAGTTCAATGACAAATCTGGTTCCGAGACCGGGACCTTCGCTTTCGGCCCAGATTTTGCCTTTGTGTTTTGTGACAATGTTTTTCACAATGGCGAGTCCGAGTCCTGTGCCTCGGGAGCTTTCACGAGAAAAATCCACCCGGTAGAAACGTTCAAAGATTCGCGGTAAATGCTCGGCCGGAATTCCCGGGCCGTTATCCTGTATGACAATATAGGCCTTATTATTGCTCTCATAGCTTGAGATGGTGACCTTTACTTTTTCTTGGGCATATTTGCAGGCATTATCAGTTAAATTTAAAATCACCTGTTCGAGAAGGCGTGGATCACCTTTTAAAAGATCTTTTTCGATACGTGTTTCGATAACAATATCTTTATCAGGATAGTTGGCATTTATACTGGTGATTCCTTCCAGCATCTGTTCCAGGGAGAATTCTTCAATACGCTGAAGGTTTTTTGATTCAATCACAGAGAGATTCAATAAATCATTAAAGAGAGAAATCATCCTTTCGGTGTTGAAGACAATCTTGTCCAAAAAAGGATGTAGGCTTTCATCTATTTTGGTTGCTTGTGATTGGAGAATTTGAGTGAACCCTTTAATAGAGGTTAGAGGTGTTCTGATCTCGTGGGAGACGTTGGCAACAAAGTCTACCCGCATTTGTTCTGTGAGTTTGAATTCTGTAACATCGTAAAAGACGCCTAAAGCACCTGTAATAGTCTCATGACCAGCTTTAAGAGGAGTGATGGTGAGGTCGTAGTATTTATCAGTCTTGTTACTTCCCGGGATGGTCATTCTTTTTAAAGAATAGGGTTGGGCAGTCCTCAAAACGGAGCGGAACCCCTCGAGCAGTAATTCGTCAGAAAAGATATGCCAGATTTTAAGATCAATCTCTTTTCCTGTTTCCCGGTGAATGAAGTTTTTCTGAAATTTACTGTTATAAAAGAGAACCGTTTCGTATTTATCAATAGCAATAATGTCATCATTAATGGCCTCTAAAATAGCGGTGCTCTTCTCGTTCTCAGACTTCACTTCTTGAACATGACTCTGAAGTCTTTGATCGGCCTTGTTGAGGGCCTCTTCAATTCTTCGCCATTCATCCCGCTCATAGAGGAGGGCAAGGCTTTTATTAAAAGGAATGTCGTCTTTGAATTTTTCTACTTTGGAGAGAATGACCCCTAAAGGTCGGGTGGACCTGAAAAATAAGAAAATAAAAATAATATAACTACCGAAGGCAAACGGCACAATTCGTAAAAAGAGAACTCGGTCGAAGCGGTCCATGTTGTCGCGTAAGGATGAAACCGGGATGACTTTTCTAATCATCAAATCATCGCCAAGTCTCATACTGGCGAAGACGGCCTGGGTATTAAAGGTTGGGCTCTTTCTTAGGCTAGAGGCGAATTTTGATTCGAAGGATTCTTCAACTTCTAATAAATCAAAAAGCCTCTCCCCAACCAATTTGTTATCAAGACTGTCACAGATGATAGTCCCATTACGACGGACAAGAGTGTAATGGACATCTTTTAGAGGTGGCAAGGATTCGCACCACTGTTGCCAATCAATGTTGGTCCTTACGAGTGTGTGTTTAATCAGACGCAAATCTTCTTCAATTTGCAGGGTCATTTGAGAAACAAGGCCAGAGCGATAGGAAGACCTATAGAGAAAGAGGATAAGAAAGAGAGTAGGAAGAAAGACGACTAATGTAAGCCTGGCGATTCGGTAAAAGAAAAACCAGGGGTAGGCCGACTTAGATGGTGTCTTTGAATCTATAACCTATTCCTCTGATAGTTTCGATCATGTTGGCGGCCGATCCGATCTTCTTACGAAGACCTGCTATGTGCGTATCAATGGTTCTGCCTGTCACGAAGATATTTTCACCTTGAATGTTATTGATAAACTGCTCTCTGGTAAAAACATGTCCTGGTTTCTGGACCAGAATTGATAGGATCTTAAACTCTGTTGAAGTCAGACTGACTTCCTCTTTTTTTACAAAGACCCGGCACTTACTTAATTCAATTCTAAGAAGTCCAAAATCGAGAACATCATCATCTTTTGTATCATGTTCAAGGTTTCTGAGCTGGACCCGAATTCTGGCCTGGAGAACATTCAGGTCAAAGGGTTTAGTAATGTAATCGTCGGCCCCGGCATCAAGAGCGGCTACGATATTGTCCGGTTGAGTAAGGGCAGTGATCATGATGATAGGAGTATCGGCGTAGGCCTTTTGGGCCTTCAATTTCTTGGTGAATTCTAGACCGGACATCACTCCGGGCAGCATCCAATCAATGATAAAAAGATCAATTTTTTCAGGCCTTTCGACGATGGTTATGGCCTTGTCGACACTTTCGGCCACGATGACATTATGGCCTTCGGTTTTTAACTGGAAACTGATGAGATCACGGATATCCTGCTCATCCTCGATAACTAAAATTGAAGCATTTTTCATGGTCCGATTATAGCATACCGAGGATGGTTAGGAAGTTAATCTTTGGTTAAGAGATTAGGTCAAGTTTTTGTTAACAAAGTCCCAGTTAACGAGATTCCAGAAAGCCTTCACAAAGTTCGCGCGGGCATTACGGTAATCGATGTAGTAGGCATGTTCCCAAACATCAATAGTCATAATAGCTTTCATATTGTGGGCCATCGGAGTGTCGGCATTAGAAGTATTGAAAATTTCAACTTCACCTTTGTCATTCTGAACTAGCCAGGTCCAACCAGAACCAAAGTTGCCAAGAGCTTTGGCCGCGAATTCTTCCTGGAACTTCTCATAGCTTCCCCATTTTTTATTGATAAGGTCAGCGGCTTTCCCAGTCGGTGCTCCACCGGCCTTAGGTGCCATACAG